>CAYMNX010000276.1:0-2745 GCA_964391905.1 uncultured Rhizobiaceae bacterium | reverse complement strand
TGCCTGATTTGGGCAAAGATATTGGCGGCGCGCGCGAGATCGCCGGCGCCGAAGGCTTCCTTGGCGAGCGCGACCGCTTCGAGGATGGGCGAGGCACCGGGTCCGGCGCTCGCCGCGAGCTTGCCGATGAATTGCTTCACCTGGCTTTCGGGCAAGGCGCCGACAAAGCCGTCGACCGGCCGGCCGTCGCGGAAGGCATAGACCGCCGGGATCGACTGGATGCGCATTTGCGCGGCGAGCTCTTGATTCTCGTCGATATTGATCTTGACGAGCCGCACCGCGCCCTTGGCGTCACGCACCGCCTTCTCGAGGGCGGGGCCCAATTGCTTGCACGGACCGCACCACGGCGCCCAGAAATCGACCACCACCGCCGCGTCATGCGAGGCATCGATGACATCGGCCATGAATGTGGCGGTCGAACTGTTCTTGATGAGATTGGCGTCGCCCGCAGCCACGCCGCCGCCGATAAGAGCTTCCATTTCTCGCTTATCCTCTGGAACCCAACCCTAAAAATGGCGGTCCCGAGGGTTTAAGGCAAGGGCGGCCGGCCCGGATTGGCGCTGTTGTGCGGGTGTAAAGCGACCCGGGGCCAAAGCGCGGGGGTCGGGCATTGCCGCGGGGCATCCGGCCGCCACGGGGTCAAAACTGCCTTTGGTCATTGAAAACCAACCCTTTGCCCCCTATCATCCCGCCCCTTGGATGCGGGCGTAGCTCAGGGGTAGAGCACAACCTTGCCAAGGTTGGGGTCGAGGGTTCGAATCCCTTCGCCCGCTCCAGATTTCCTCAAGGGAATGAGTCGCTTAAGACGGTCCTTCGGGCCGTTTTTTGCTTCCCCGCCCCACTCGGCGAAATCGGGGAAGCATGGGGGAAGCAGCGGGAAGGAACTCGTAGCGCGCGCACGGCCACTTTCGGCATATGTAGGGTGTTGAATGACGCGAGGCCGTCCGCTCCAAGCGATCGCGCAAGACCGCCAAACAGCTTGCCGTCGCGTTGGGTAGGCGTGCTCCCCGGATCGCGACAGCTTGCCGATTTGCTTCCCCGGATGCTTCCCCGGCTCGTTCAGCGAAGGCATCGACATCACCGCTCAGCTCCCGCACCAGCCTGACGGATTGGCATAAGGAGGCGAAGCGAATCTGGCAGGCGCACAAAGCCATGCGCGGCATAGAAGCCGGCAACCGCATCGTCTAGGGCATCGACAACCACCATGGACGAGCCGACGGTGCTGGCGCTCTCGAACGCCCGGAGCAACGCATCGGCAAGCAAGATCGAACCGAGGCGCTGGCCTTGCTGGTTTTTCGCGATCGCCAGCCGTCCGATCAGGGTGCAACTGACGAGCGGGTATCGAGGGACGTGCTTCCGGGCCGCCTCGGGGACCTCGCCCTGCGAGATCGCCATGGCGCAGAGTGTGTAATAGCCAAGCACGCGCTCCGGTTCGGACTCCGAGCTCAACACAAACACAGCGTTCGCCTTCCGACGGACATCCTGCCCGGCTTGTGTCTTGAGATAGCGATCTAGGCTCTCCACCCCGCAAGTAAAGCTGCCACGGTCGTGCACCTCGCCGAGCGGCAGAATGTGCAGGTCCGCAGATGGCCGTTTCGCCATTCACCGCACGACCCGGCGCTTGTGTTCCGTGAACGCCCGTTGAAGACGCTCGTTGGAAGCCGGCGGGTTGACAAGTGTGTCGAAAAAGACCGCACGGTCGCGCTCAGACAACACGAGCGTCTCGTGCTCTGCGATCGTTCTGCGCGCAGCTTCCGTCAGCGCCGTCATGCAGAAGTCAGTTAGCTTTCGCCGCTCGAGATGAGCCGCGCGCTCGATCAGCGCCTTTGTAGGCTCATCGACACGAAAGCCCAGCCTCTCCTCTCTCAGACGTCGGTCGCGCTTTGCCGTAGCCATCATAGTCACCTTTCGACGTCAATGTACGTCCAATGGACTAACTTTTCAATGACTTCTTTTTCGCGCAGACCCAGAGGCATCCGCACTCCTTTACATATCGTATGCTTAGCCAAGTGGCATGGTTTTCGGATTTCGATACATGGCAAATGGCGGCATTTTGGGACGAGATGGCCGCTGCCTCCGGCAGCCTGCGCGACAACAAAAATGCTTCGGTTGCAGCGGTCGGAAAGCGGCTGTCGTCAATACTCGACAGGCACTCCGGCAGTGCCGCCACGATGTTCGTCTCGATCGCCGCAGAGGCCGACGAAGTGCAGCGCCTAATCGATGGCATGAAGAAGGAAACCGACGCGAAGATCGAAGGGGCGCTGAGGCTTCAGGTTAATCGCAACAAAAGCTTTCTGGACGAACTGGCCCAGTTTATCGACGGCCTCGGCGAAGCGAGCGACGATCTCGACGAACAGGACGGCGATGAGGAAGAAGAAATCGGTCTTCCGAGGACCGGGCGTAGAGCCGCTGATCTGGCTTACAGGCGGGCGCTTCGTGCGGATCAACTTATCGCGATTTGAACTCACGCCAGCGCGGGCGAAATACGGCAGTCGAGAGTCAAGCGGACCTGACAATACCGGCGGCGAGAGTTCGCTCAAACGAAGCTCATCGCGCTGATAGCGTACGGCGCACCGCGTCTTTCCATCCGGCATATCGCGCTTCTCGGGTCGGCGCATCGAGGGCAGGAGCGAAGCGGCGATCCAGCCGCCATTGGGCCGCAAAATCGTTTTTGTCCGGCCAGACGCCGGCATGCCGTCCCGCCAGCCATGCGGCGCCGAGTGCCGTTGTTTCCAGAATCGCTGG
>CAYMNX010000275.1:0-9371 GCA_964391905.1 uncultured Rhizobiaceae bacterium | reverse complement strand
TCGATGGCGGCAATGCGCCGACTTTGGCGGTAGATGATCGTGCCCGCGATCAGAAGAACTGCGGCAATCACGCCGATATAGACGAGCACCCTTGGGACCCCCCGGCTCCAAACCGTGGCAGCAATTATGGCGCGGCTTTGGGCGCCGTGCAGGAAAAAAGCGGTGCAGGTACCATCGGTTTCAGGCGAGCGCGTTAAAATCGTCGAGGAGCGTGGCAATCCGGCCATCATCGAGCTGGTCCATGATGGCGCTGGCTCGCCGCGATGCAGCAGCGAGGTCGAGAGCACGGATTCGCTGCTTGACACGGCCAATATTGGCGGGAGCCATCGACAGATCGGTAATGCCGAACCCCAGGAGCAGCGCCGTATAGCGCGGATCGCCCGCCATCTCGCCGCAGAGACAGACGGGCTTCTTTGCCCGAAGCGCCGCCTGGACCGAGAATTGGATGAGCCGCAGCACCGCCGGATGCAGCGGGTTGTAAAGCTCCGCCACCGCCTCGTCGCCGCGATCAATCGCGAGCGTGTATTGGATCAGGTCATTGGTGCCGATCGAGAAGAAATCCGCCGAGGCGGCGAGCGCATCGGCCGCCAGCGCCGCGCCCGGAATCTCGATCATGACCCCCATGGGCGGCAGCTGCTTCGGCAGGCGGATGCCGCGCCGCTTCAGGCGGCGGACCACCTGCGCCAGCGCGTCGCGAACCTGCTTCAGCTCGCTGACGCTCGATACCATTGGCAGCAGAATCCGCACGGGCCCCAGGGCCGCTGCGCGCAAGATCGCCGCAAGCTGCGTGTCGAGAAGGCGGCGCTCGCGCAAGGACAGGCGAATGGCGCGCAAGCCGAGCGCCGGATTGGCGGCATCCGGCGGTAACATCTTCATTAAAGGCGCGGCCAGCTTGTCGCCGCCGATGTCGAGCGTCCGGATGGTGACGGGCTTTCCGTCCATGCCACGCACGAGGTCGGCATAGGCCGCGTATTGCTCTTCCTCGTCCGGCAGATCCTCGCGGTTCATGAAGAGGAATTCGGTCCGCAGGAGACCAATGCCTGCGGCGCCGGCCGTGTTCGCCTGATCGAGCTCGCGCGGCAATTCGAGATTGGCCTGAAGCACGATCTCAACGCCGTCGCGGGTAACGGCGGGCAAGCGACGCAGGCGCTGCAGCTGCCGCTCCGCGCGCTCGAACTCCTCGCTCTTTGCCTCATAGCGCGCGACAGTCGTCGGCGCCGGGTTCAGGACGATCTCGCCCGCACTGCCGTCGATGACGACGATATCTCCGGTTTCAACCGCATCGAGCAATCCCGCGACGCCCAATACCGCCGGAAGGTTCAAAGCACGCGCCATGATCGCGGTATGGCTCTCGGCACCGCCGAGAACGGTTGCGAAGGCGGCAATGCGGCGCGGATCCATGAGTGCGGTATCGGCCGGCGTCAGCTCCTCGGCGAGAATCACCGTGCCTTCCGGCAGCTTTTGAATCGAGGCGTAAGGCGTCTTGGTCAAGTTGCGAATGAGGCGCGCGCCGACGACGCGGACATCCTCGATCCGCGCCGCGAGATAAGCGTCCCCCATTTCGGCGAAGCTGTCGGCGACCTGGGCGATCTCGTCGGTAACGGCTCGCTCGGCATTGATGCGGTCGGAGCGGATGCGGCGCTCGACGCCGCGCACAAGGCGCGAATTGGCGAGCATGTGAAGATGCGCGTCGAGCAGATAGCCGGCCTCTTCCTTCGCCGTGCCGGGCAGACCTTCGGATTTGCCCTTGAGCTTTCTCAACTGCTTGATCGAAAGCGCGACCGCCGCCGCGAAGCGTTGCAGTTCTGCGTCGACCTGGTCGGCTTCAAGCTGATATTCGGGAACGGCGATATTGTCGTCGCTGACGAAGGCCGGTCCGATAGCGATTCCCGGCGAAACGCCGAGCCCTTCGAGCCGGATTTCGCTCTTCATGACGACTCGTCGAAGCCGCTGTTGACGAGCGCGACCAGCGCCGCCACCGCCGCCGCCGCGTCTCCTCCGGTCGCCGATATTTCGAGCTCCGTGCCCGGTCCCGCAGCCAGCATCATCAGACCCATGATCGAGCGCCCCGAAACCGATGTGCCGTTCTTTGCCACCATGATCTCCGCGTCGAAATCGAAGGCGACTTTGACAAACCGCGCGGCCGCGCGTGCATGCAGCCCGCGGCGATTGCGTATGATGGCGCGCGATCGAACCGGTGCAGAGCCGGCGCCCTCGCCAGAAGAGGGCGCCTCATCCATTAGCGGGCATCGGCAAGGAGCTGCGATGCGACATTGATGTACTTGCGCCCGGCTTCCTGGGCCGCCCGTACCGCCGTCGCCAAATTTTCGGTTTCGCGCAAGCCCGCGAGCTTGATCAGCATCGGCAGATTGACGCCCGCGATCACTTCAATCTTGGCTTTGTCCATCACCGAAATCGCGAGATTGGATGGGGTGCCGCCGAACATGTCGGTCAGAAGCACGACGCCCTTGCCGGCGTCGACTTCGGCGATGGCGCGCAGAATGTCCTGGCGTCGTCGCTCCATATCATCCTCGGGACCGATGCAGACGGCGGCGATGTTGCGTTGCGGCCCGACCACATGCTCGAGAGCGGCTATGAATTCGGCGGCCAACCGGCCATGTGTGACGAGGACCATTCCGATCATGCGAAATCCTTTACTGCTGCGTCCCGCGAGATGGAAGCTCGTGCCTCGGCGCCGGTGCCGGCGGGAGATTCGAGATCGCGATGCGCGAGGGAAACAACGCGGCCGCTCTGGCCCAGCCAGGCGGCAATACGTTCGGCGACATAGACGGAGCGATGGCGCCCACCGGTGCAGCCGATCGCAATCGTGAGATAGCTTTTGCCTTCACGCTCGTAACGCGGAAGCAGCCGGCCAAGCAAAGCGCAAAACTGATCGAAGAATGGTTGAAAATCGGGATCGGCGGCGATGTAGTCACCGACCGCCGGATCGGCGCCGGTCAGGGGCTGAAGCGCTGGGACATAATGGGGATTGGTGAGGAAGCGGACATCGAGAACGATATCGGCATCGCGCGGCAAACCGCGGCGATAGGAAAAAGAGGTCACAAAGGTCCGGAAGACAGGGGCTGCGTCGATTCCAAAATGGCCGATCAGGATGCGCTTCAAATCGGTCGGCGTCAGCTGTGAGGTATCGATGACGAGATCGGCGCGATCGCGCAGCGGACGCACGCGCTCACGCTCGAGGCGGATGCCGTCCGCCACCGGCCGCTCCAGCGCCAAAGGGTGGCGGCGGCGCGTTTCCGTATAACGGCGTGCGAGCCGGTCATCGTCGCAATCGAGAAAGATGATGCGCAGATCGAGCGCATGCTCGCGCGCCAACCGGTCGAGCGCCTCGATCAGCACGGGCACGGCGAAGTCGCGCGTGCGCACATCGACGCCGACCGCGAGCGGAAGATGGGCCGCCGGCCGCACCACGAGATTGGGAAGCAACGATAACGGCAGGTTATCGACCGCTTCGTATCCCATATCTTCGAAAGTCTTGAGTGCAGTCGAGCGCCCCGCACCGGACATCCCCGTCACCACGAGCAGCCTTTCGGCGGAAGGGTAACGGGTCGCCTTCATGGCACGACCGCTGCCAGCGTGCGCAGCGCGAGCCGGATCTTCGCCGTCGCCGACGCCTCGAATGGCGCCACGGCAATCAGCGGAATAGCGCGCCCCAAGAGGCTACATTGATGCGGCTCCGGCATCCGCTCGATCCGATCTGCTGCAACGAGATCGACGACGAGCCGCAGCGGCGCCTTCGCGACGGAAGCGACCGGCAGGATTCCGAGGCCTCGCGCTTCGATCCGGCCGGCGATGGTTGCCGGCGCCGTCATCGCAATATTCGCCCCATCGAGATGAAGCTCAGTCTGGTCGTCGGCCACGAGATAGGCACCTTGATCGATCAGCCGCAAGGCCAAATCCGATTTTCCGCACCCGGACGGGCCCCGTAATAGGACCCCCTCCCCGCCGAGCGCAACCGCAGTTCCATGGACCCGGATCATGGGGCGCTCTACTGCGCCGCTCTTTAGTCAAAGTCAATCGGTTTGGCGCTGCACCTAGAAATATGCTCCAGAATTAATCAACATCTTGTGGGTCATATTGGCTTCTACGCCTATATTTTCCACAACATCTTTAGCCATTTTGCGCCGCAACTTATCAGCCGCTCAGCCGCGGCTTCTGCCACCATCCAGCGGCAAATCGACAATGAATCGGGCCCCGATCAAGTTCCCCTCCGGTTCGTACCGGTTTTCCGCCCGGATCGTGCCGTGATGCGCTTCGACGATCTGTTTCGCGATCGCGAGGCCAAGCCCCGAATGCGTACCGAACGCCTCGCCCGGCGGGCGCTCGGTGTAGAAGCGGTTGAAGATCGCGGTGAGCTTCGCAGCCGGGATTCCCGGGCCTTGGTCATCGACCGTCACGCGCACGGTCTCACCGATGCACCGCGCCCGAATGATGATCGTGCCATCGTGTGGACTGAAGGAGATGGCGTTGTCGAGCAGATTTCGGAACACCCGGACCAACTGGTCCTCACTGCCGAAAACCGGAAGGTTCGACTGCGTCCCACCGTGTTGATCGGGTAGATCGAGCCGCAGGAACGGCGTGTCCGGCTTTGCCATGTCGCGATAGAGATCGACGAGCGCGGCCAGCAACCCGCCAATCGGAATAAGCAAGGTCTTGTCGCGCGAGAGTTCCGCATCGAGACGCGACGCATCCGAAATATCGGTGATGAGCCGGTCGAGCCGCTTCACATCTGCGACCACGACCCCGAGCAACCGACGTTGCTTCTCGGGATCGGCAACGCGCGCGGCCGTCTCGACGGCGCTGCGCAACGAGGTCAGCGGATTCTTGATCTCATGCGCGACGTCGGCGGCGAAATGCTCGATCGCATCCATGCGCATCCACAGCGTCGCCGTCATTTCGCGCAGCGCACCGGAGAGGTCACCGATCTCATCGCCGCGCGCCGTGAAATCGGGAATGACGACTTCGCGGCCGCGACCGCGACGCACGCGCTCGGCCGCGGCAGCAAGGCGGCGTACCGGCCGCGCGATGGTGCCGCCGAGATAGATCGACAACAAAACGGTGAGGGCGAGAGCGATCGCGAACAATTCGATGACGGCGAAGCGAATGCGGCGCACGGTCTGCTCGATCCGCGCGCCGTCGTTCGAGAGCAGGAGAACGCCGAGAATTTGACGGTAATATTGGACCGGCGCTGCCGCAAGGAGCATCAGATTTGCTTCTCCACCGCGTACCGCGACCGCGGCATCGCCGGCAAAGGCCCGCTGCGCGACCGGATCGACGCCGTGACCGGAGATCGCCGGGGACGTGTCATCGCTCGACGACGGAATATGCGCGACGATCCAATCGTAGAGATCGAGCGCACCGCGCCGTAACGGATTACCAGTTTCGGGAGGCGCCAATTCATCGATATGCACTGCTCCGCCCGCACTGCCGAGGATCGCCGTATCGGCGATTATTCCGCCTTTGCTGTCGAGCAATTGTGCGTGCACCTTCGTTGGCTCGACCAGTCGACGCATCATTTCGCGGGCTCGCTGCAGGCTGATCTGCGCGCCGGTGCCGGTTGCGTCGGTCGCCCCCTCGCCGATCGCCGCGGCAAAGACCTGAGCCTGCGATTTCAGCGATTGGAGTTCGGTATCAACGAGAGTCTGGCGATATTCGCCCAGAAAAAGCAGGCCGACACCCAAGAGCGCCAAGGCGAGAACATTGACCGCCAAAATTCGCCCGGTGAGCGGCGAGAAACGTCGGCGTCGCCGCTCCGCCGACTTGACCGGCGCCTCTTCGGCATGAGCGGCTGCGGCGGGTGCGGCGACCTCAGTCGTCGCGGTAGCGATATCCGACACCATAAAGGGTTTCAATTTGCGCGAAATCGGGATCCGCGACTTTGAATTTCTTGCGCAGACGCTTTACGTGGCTGTCGATTGTACGGTCGTCGACATAAATATGCTCCCCATAGGCGCTGTCCATTAGCTGGTCGCGGCTTTTGACATGACCTGGCCGTAGCGCCAGCGATTTTAGCAGAAGGAATTCGGTGACCGTAAGGTCGACATTCTGACCCTTCCAGGTGCATTGGTGTCGGGCGGGATCGAGGCGCAAATCGCCGCGCTGAATTGCGGGCTCGGCCTCGCCACCCGTGCCGCGCGCAAGCTCGCCGCGCCGCAACAGGGCGCGGATGCGCTCGACCAGGAGCCGTTGCGAAAACGGCTTCTTGATGTAGTCGTCGGCGCCCATGCGCAATCCCAGCACCTCATCGACCTCGTCATCTTTCGAGGTGAGAAAGATGACCGGCATGGCGCTGTCCTTGCGGAGATGGCCCAGCAACTCCATTCCGTCCATGCGCGGCATCTTGATGTCGAGGATGGCAAGGTCGGCTGGCTGCGCGGTCAGCCCTTTCAAGGCTTCGGCGCCATCCGAATAGCTTCGTACCGTGAAACCCTCAGCCTCGAGCGCCATCGCGATCGAAGTCAGGAGATTACGGTCGTCATCGACCAGGGCAATAGTATTTGGCATGAAATGTTCCCCTCGCGACACATCCCCGGCCTCTTAACCTTGCGCCTGAGTGTGGCGGCTTTAAGGCAGGAGAGTGGCATCAGCGCCTCTTATATAGGTTGAATTCCGACGTCCAGGAGCCCTGCAGGGCGGGAAAAATGAGGGCCATGCCGGATCCTGATGCAAGCGCCGCGGCGCCGCCTTCCATGGTTGCACGGCCGCTTATGCGCGGCTCGGACCGAGCGGCGCTCGCGACGTCTTTGTCGAGTGGCAGTGGCGTCCTCACGCCTTATGTTTCGTTGCGCGCCGCCGAGCCGGAGAGCCTCGATCACATGAATACCGATCATCTCGATACCCTCGTTTACGTTCCCGAGAAGGGGCGGCGGCTCACAGGTGTTGGCCGCGAGGGCGCCGATCTCCGCCGCAGCGGAGAAATCGCCCGATTGACCTTCCTGTCCTCGGTCACTGATGTCTCAGACATCAGACAAACCTTTGTTGCACTTGCACAAACGGCAAGGCGCGACGTGCGGTCGCATTAAGGTTACAGCGCATGGAGATTGCGTCACGCCCCCTCCGGCGATAATTTAAACCTTGGGCTTTAGGCCGGCGCGCAAGGCGACGGCTCGATCGTAACGCCCGAATCATCCTGGAGGTTTCGCCGTGTGTGCTTCTTTCCCCGCCACCGGATCGACCGGCGGCATCGCCCATCAATCTTTTTCGCGTCGGGGAGCTGAGGCATGAGCGGATCCACACGTACGCGCAACCAGAAGCTTCTCGCTTGGGTCGAGGAGATCGCAAATAAATGCCGGCCCGATCGCGTGCATTGGTGTGACGGCTCGAAAGAGGAAACCGACCGCCTCTATGCCGAGATGGTCGCGCAAGGCACGCTCATCAAACTCAATCCGAAGAAGCGCCCAAACTCATATCTGGCGCGCTCCGATGCCGGCGACGTCGCCCGCGTCGAGGACCGCACCTTCATCTGCTCGGTGAAGAAGGAAGATGCAGGTCCGACCAACAACTGGGTCGATCCGAAAGAGATGCATGCGACGCTCGATCGTCTTTTCGAGGGCGCGATGCGCGGCCGCACCATGTATGTCATACCTTTCAGCATGGGGCCGCTCGGCTCGCCGATCTCGCATATCGGCGTGCAGATCTCAGATTCGCCCTATGTTGTCGCCAGCATGCATATCATGACGCGCGTCGGACAGAAGGTGCTCGACCTCCTCGGCGATGGCGACTTCGTGCCCTGCCTCCATTCAGTCGGCGCGCCGCTTGAGGAAGGGCAGAAGGACGTGGCCTGGCCGTGCAACCCGAAGCACAAATACATCGTCCAATTCCCCGAAGAGCATTCGATCGTATCCTATGGCTCGGGCTATGGCGGTAACGCGCTTCTCGGCAAGAAATGCTTCTCCCTGCGCATCGCCTCGATCCTCGGCCGCGAGCAAGGCTGGCTCGCCGAGCATATGCTGATCCTTGGCGTCGAGAGCCCGCAGGGCGAGAAGACTTATATCGCGGCGGCTTTCCCGTCGGCTTGCGGCAAGACCAATTTAGCAATGCTGGTTCCGCCGGCCGGTTTCGAAGGGTGGAAGGTGCGCACGATCGGCGACGACATTGCCTGGATCAAGCCGCAACCCGACGGTACCTTGCGCGCGATCAACCCCGAGGCGGGGTTCTTCGGCGTCGCTCCCGGTACCGGGATAAAGACCAACCCCAACGCGATTAAGATGCTCGACCACGACGTCATCTTCACCAATGTCGCGCTGACCGATGACGGCGATGTGTGGTGGGAGGGTCTGACCGACGAGCCACCCCAGCATCTGATCGATTGGAAAGGCCAGGATTGGACGCCAGGTTGTGGACGCGTCGCGGCGCATCCCAATTCGCGCTTCACCGTCCGCGCCGGTCAGTGCCCGAGCATTGACCCCGCCTGGGAAGATCCGGCGGGCGTGCCGATCTCGGCCTTCATCTTCGGCGGCCGTCTCTCGAAAACCTTCCCGCTCGTGTTCGAAGCCTTTAACTGGCGCCATGGCGTTTATCTCGCCGCGACCATGGGCTCGGAAGCGACTGCCGCCGCCGATAACCAAGCGGCGATTCGGCGCGATCCTTTCGCGATGCTTCCGTTCTGCGGCTACAACATGGCCGATTACTGGAATCATTGGCTATCGATCGAGAAACGCGTGAAGCATTTGCCGCGCATTTTCCGCGTCAATTGGTTCCGGAAGGACGAGAACGGCAAATTCGCCTGGCCCGGCTTCGGCGAGAATATGCGCGTCCTCAAATGGATCGTCGATCGCGTACGCGGCCGCGCGCCGAACACGGTTGAGAGCCCCTTCGGCTATATGCCGCGTTACCAGGACCTCAGCTGGCAGGGCCTCGCCTTCTCGCAAGAGCGCTTCGCCAAGATCATGGACGTCGATCCGCGCGAGGCAAAGAGCGAGGCGCTCGATCAGCAGGAATTGTTCGACCGTTTCGGGCACCGCCTGCCATCCGAGTTCGAGGAAGAGCGCCGCAATCTTTTGCGCCGTGTTGAAGCAAAGGCCGGCGTCGCCGCGAAATAGGGCTCGCGAAGAATTAAGCTTTGCCGTGTTAGAACCCTCGTTGCTTCGGCAACGAGGGTGAGCGGCAATGAAACGCCTCCTGGTTCTGTTTCTGGTGATCTTGCTCGCGCCCGTCGCGGCGCAGGCCGACGGAATCGGCATCGTCCTCATCCATGGCAAGCAAGGCTCGCCGGACGCACGTCATCTCGCCTACCTCTCGCAGCAGATCGAAAACGCGGGATTCCTGCTCGACCGGCCGACCATGTGCTGGTCGCGCACGCGCATTTACGACCAAACCCTTACCGATTGCATGGCGGATATCGATGCCGC
>CAYMNX010000274.1:0-4352 GCA_964391905.1 uncultured Rhizobiaceae bacterium | reverse complement strand
TCCGCCGGCGCCGTGGAGAAAAAGCACGGGCTCGCCCTTGCCCGCGCGGTGCAGCCTGATCGCGGCATCGCGAATTCTGACGATGACCACCTCGTCTCGCATGGAAACGCTCCCTATCTGTTGCCGCCAGAATAGTAACTCCGGCGGCCGCAGGTAAGCCGCGTTGTCGTTTTTTGTCCCCGGGCGTCTGTTGTCCGCGACGGCATCGACCGCCCACAACCTATCGAGGAGGAAGCCCATGGATCGCGTGCCCCAGCCCATATTGGACAAGCGTGGCGAGCCGCACGTGCAGCGCTGGAGCGAGCAGCGTTGGCTCATCGACAATATCATCCGCGCCAATGGAATCGATTGGGATCAGCCGCGCTCGCTCTATATCAGCGCCCCCTGCGGGGGCGAGGCGAATGCCGATTTCGCTGCGATCCGCCAGCGCGTGCAGAAAATGGCCGATATCGGCCCTGCTTTCGAAGCCGTGGCGCGGCGCCGCGAAGCCAAGGCCAAAGCGGCGGCGGAGGCGGATCAGAAGGTCACGGCGCGCGACAATTATTTCATGGCCGCCGTTCACTGGGGTGCGGCGCAATGGCCCTATGACCAGAATGACGAAACCAACATCGCCTATAATCAGAAAAAGCGCGAATGCTACACGAAATATGCGGATGTCGCCGATCACCACGTCGAGGCGGCGTGGATTCCGTTCAAGGACAAAGCGATCCCGGCATGGTTTCATCTCCCGCCGAGTTACAAGGGCGGGAAGCTACCAGCGGTGATCGCGGTCCCCGGCATGGACAGCTATAAGGAGGTGAGCGTCGCGCTCTATGGCGATCGCTGGCTCAATCGCGGCATTGCCGTGCTCGCGATCGACGGGCCGGGCCAATATGAGGCGCCGATCCTCGGCATCTATTTCACCACGCAGAATTGGGTCGATGCGGCAAAGCCGCTGGTCGATTGGCTTGCCGCGCGGCCCGAAATCGATGCCGATCGCATCGGCGTCACCGGCACGAGCTTCGGCTCGTTCTTTGGCACGTTGTTGACTGCCGCCGAGCCGCGCATCCGCGCCTGCGCCGTGATGTCGGTGTGTCACGAGCCGGGCTGCCACACGATTTTCCAAGAGGCATCGCCCACCTTCAAGAAACGCTTCATGTACATGTCCGGCTATACCGACGAGGCGAAGTTCGACGAATTCCGCAAGACCATTACCTGGGAAGGCCATGCCGAAAAGATCCGCGTGCCCTATTTGTGCGTCGCCGGCGAAGCAGAAGAGCTGAGCCCGCTCGAGCATTCGGAGCGCCTCGTCCGCACCGTCAAAGGGCCGAAGCGCATGGTGGTCTATCAGGATTCGCGCCACTCGGTCGGCAATGTACCGGCCGCCAATCTCGGCCCCTTCCCGCCGATCCTGGTTGCCGATTGGATGGCAGACCGGCTCGAGGGAAAGCCGTTCCCGAGCGAGCATTGGTACGTGACGGCGACCGGCCAGATCAATAAAACACCCTATTAGGAATATGCCGCAAACCGGAGGCGGAGTGATGTCGATACGCGTTGTCCTTCCCCTGATTCTCGCCGCATTGGCACTGTCGAGCTGCGGCAGGACCATGAGCGATGGGAAACCCGGGAGTACGGCGACTCCAGCACGGGCGACAACCGTCGCGCCTCCGGCGCCGGTGCTCGGCGCGGCCGCAGCGGGCGCGGCCGCCGGCGCTGGCAGCGGCATGCCGGACGACACGAACAATGCGTCTCGCAAGCCGATCGGGGAGAAGTGAGGAGGCGCGGCGACGGCGGGGCGATCAGCTCGCCGGCAATATTACGCGCACGCTCAATCCGCCGCCAAGGCGATTGGTCGCCGAGACGGTGCCGCCCAAGGCTTCGATATTGCGGCGCACGATCCACAAGCCGAGCCCTGCATGCGGCAGGGCAAGGCCGGTGCTGTTCTTGCCCGGATCCATTTCCGGGTTGGGCCGCAGCGAGAAATAGCGGTCGAAGATGCGCTCGATTTTCTTCGGATCGATGCCGGGCCCCTGATCGTCGATCCGAAGCTCGACCGACTCATCCAATTTCGTCAAGGTAACGGAGATGGCGCTGTTCGCGGGCGAGAAGCTGATGGCGTTATCGAGAATATTCTCGATCACCTCCTCGAGGATCTCCTGGCCTGCTTGAACATAGGCCTTTTCCTCGAGACTGCGAACGACGCCGATGCCGCGCTCGGCCATCAACTCGCGATAGCGGAAGAGTACATTGCCGACGATGGTCGTCAAATCGATGCGCGGGCGCGGCGCCTCGATCAGATCAGCCGTCACGTTGTCGAGACGTTGCGATGCCGAGATCAGCGCCTTGAGCCGGCCGACCGAGGATTGAATGAGCGCGATCGCGCGGTTGGCGCGTTCATTGCCGGGCGCGAGCCCACGCCGCGCCGTATCGAGCGATGCTTCGATGGTCGCAACCGGCCCCTTGAAGGAATGCCAATTGTCTTCGGCAGCCTGCCGGATATCGCGGGCGATATTACGTAGATCGCGGGCAAGACCGTCGA
Organism: uncultured Rhizobiaceae bacterium; assembly: GCA_964391905.1. Lineage (GTDB taxonomy): Bacteria > Pseudomonadota > Alphaproteobacteria > ATCC43930 > CGMCC-115725 > CAIKMD01. The sequence continues at coordinate 1,834 of CAYMNX010000274.1, read as the reverse complement.
AATCGGCGGCGACGCTGGCGAGCTCGGGCATGACATTGCGCGAGGCGAAAGTCGAGTTGCGGCCGCGACCTTGCCTGATCTCGCGCGCGACGTGGCGGAAGTGGCGGACATTGCGCCACACGCTGGTGGCGATGAGCGCCGCGAGCAACGCGAGAAGCAGATAGATCGATGCCGCGATGCGCACTTCCGGCGTCTTCCAAAAGGGCCGCGCGATCGAGGTGTAAAGGAACTCCGAGGTCGTATGCGAGGAGACGAGCGCCCAGCATCCCCAGCGCGTCTGGATCGGGATGAGCGAGGTCAGAATCTCGTCTTTTCCATCGGGCCCCGGATATTGCACGTCGATGGGCGTATCGTCGCTGCAGGTCTTCGAGAGCCGATCGAGAATGCCATGACCGGCGAGCCCGTCGAGCTCGCTGTTGACCTGGTCGGGCGTCACCGGCGGAATGGCGGCGACGAAATAGAAGCGGCTCGTGCTGCTCGGCGTCGACGGCCGAACCATGAGCTGGAGATTCGTTCCGTCGTCGCCGAATTTCGCGAGCGCATCGCTGAGCTGCCCATTCGGCATGCGCCCTGGCTGATCGAGCGTCGGCTTCAGAGCCTGCGCGATCAGCCAGTTGCGATGGTGAATGCTGCGCGTGACGAGCTGTCGCAGCTTCGAATCCGCTTGCTCGAATTGGCCATAGACCAGAATCGGCAGCGCGATGAAGATTCCGACCAGAATGATGAGCTTTGCCGTCAGCGAGGCGGCAATGCGCTCGATGGTTCGAAATAACTTACCGAGCCTGGGCCGGGGCGCTACGCCACCGATATCCAAAGGCTGGATAGTTTTCGATTTCGGAAAATCTAGCATCGAAGCTTCGGAATTTGTTTCGGATACGCTTGATCGAGGAGCGGACATTCGTCCGGAAGCCCTCTTCACCACTTCCAGCAACGAAGCCCGCATGGTGCACACAGTCGTAAATCGAGCGATAGGTCACATACTCGCCGGCACGCTGGACAAGAAGATAAATGATCTTGAACTCCGTCACCGTCAGATCGACGTCGCGACCGTCCCAGTACGCCCTGCTGATATCGGCTCGTAACAGCAGCTTTCCGCAATTCAGGGTTTCGTGGCTTTCCTGGGCGGTCGGACCCCGACTCATCTGCACGATGAGGCGGAGACGTTTTGAAAGGATGGGAATGCCGCGCGCCTTGTCGACGAAATCGACGGCGCCGCGGTCGAGCGCCGCGTATTCATAGGCCGTCATCGGCACGCCCGTCAGGAAGACGACCGGCAGATTGATGTCGCGGTCATGAAGCTGTGGCAGGAAATCGATGCCCAGTCCGGTTTGCAGCTTCCAGTCGAGGATGATTACATCGAAGCGCACATCTTTCTCGAGATGCTCCAGCATCGCTTCGCCGCTCGGCACGGCCACGATCTCGAATCCGAAATGCTCGAGCTCGGCCGTGGCCGCTTCGCGATAGTCGTCGTCATCATCGACCAGCAGCGCGCGAATGCGCTCCGCGCTCTCACTCTCATCTTTGGCTAAATCGAGAGGAGAACTCGGCAGTGCATTGTCGCGTTCGTTCAGGAGTGTTGACATCGCTGATCACCTCATACGAAAGGGCGTGGAATTGTCTCGTTTGCACGTCCGGATAGAGCGTCACGTTGATCGTGCAGTTATGGCTGCGAAAGACCCATAGCTTCGTCGGGGCTTTCTCTTCCTGCAGCATCGGCGGACCGAGGACATTTTGCAGCTCGGTCTCGTTGAGGCCGATCAAATGTTCGATCGCCTGGCCATTACCTCCTTCCGGCGGCACGGCCGGCTTGTGCGCGGGGAGCGCCGCGCGCGCC
>CAYMNX010000273.1:0-11460 GCA_964391905.1 uncultured Rhizobiaceae bacterium | reverse complement strand
CGGCAAGCTCAAGCGGAAGATCGTGCCGGCAGCGGTCGATTCATCGAGCGCGATGTCGCCGCCATGGGCGCGCATCAGCTCACGCGCGATGGCGAGGCCCAAGCCGGTTCCGCCCGGCCGCGCCGAGCCGGCGAAGGGGCGGAAGAGATTGTCGCGCGCCTTGGGCGGCATGCCGGGTCCGTCATCGGCGACTTCCATGATCAGCACCCCATCGGCTTCGACGGCATGGATGGTGACGCGGTGAGCGCCGGCCTCGGCCGCGTTCTGCGCCAAGTTCTGCAAGACGCGAAAGAGCTGATCGCGGTCGGCCGCGGCGATGATCGCGGGCGGCACTTTGTTTTCGAGCAGGAGCTGCGCCTCGCCGTTCTTGATGCCGAGATCGGCGAGCTCTTCGATAAGTCCCGCCAAGGCAAAGCGCGCGCGCTTCACCGTCGGCGCGCCCTCGCTCGAATAATTGAGCGTGCCGCTGCAAAGCGCGACGGCGCGGTCGATCGCGGCGACGAGGCTCGGCGCGACGCGGCGTACCTCGGGGACCGCGCTGGCGGCGATGCCGTCGGACAAGAGCCGCATGGTCGAGAGGATGTTCCTGAGATCGTGATTGATCTTGGTGACGGCGGTGCCGAGAGCCGCGAGCCGCTCCTTCTGGGTCAGCGCCTGGCGCAGCGTCTCCTGCATCGCGGCGAGCTCGCGCTGCGCCTGGCCGACCTCGTCGCGCCGCTTCGCCGGCTCGATCACGCGCGAGGCATCCTGCGGGTTTTCGCGGAACTTGATCATGCCTTGCGTCAAGCGCCGCATCGGCGCGACGAGAAGCCATTGCAGGCTGATATAGACGAGCGCCGCGGTCGTGAGCGAGATGATGAGGGACGCACCCAAGAGCCGGCCGCCGAAATTCCACATCTCGGCGCGCAGCGGCTTCTCGTCGATGAGCAGCTCGACCACGACGCCCGGCTCTTTGCGCGAGACGTCGAGCACGCGCAGAATGCGATCGTCGTGGCGCAGCAAGGTCGTCAGCGCATCGCGCATCAAGGTGAACATGCTGGCGCCGCGCAGATCGAAGGTGGCGTTGGGCGTCGGCGGCATCTCGCTGTCGACCATCAGCGTCGCGTCTTCCTTATGGACGACGATCCCATGGGCGCCGACATCGTTCAGGAGCTCATTGGCGAGCGACTGGCTCACCATATTGTCGGGCGTCGCCTCGAGGGCAAAGACGGCGAGCCGCGCCGCGTCGATCCGGTCCTCGAGGAAGGCGAGCCGATCCCGCGCCACCGACGGCAGGAAAATTAATACTTCGCTGAGCATCACGAAGGCCGCGGTCAAAAGCAGCAGCCGGGCCGACAGGCCGGTCACGAGCCGATTTCGCAACTGCTTGAAGGGCATCAGCATTTCCCGAGCGAAGCCGCGCCGTTGACTTCCCCCTGCCGCTCACCTATACAGCGCCTTCGATCCCGATAAAAGTGTCGCCGGAGCTGCGCCCGTGAAGCGTACCTATCAGCCGAGCAAACTGATCCGCAAGCGCCGTCATGGCTTTCGCGCGCGTATGGCGACGGTCGGCGGTCGTCGTGTCCTGGCAAACCGGCGCGCCAAGGGCCGCAAGCGGCTTTCGGCCTAGGGATCGAAGCGGCTCGCTTTCATGGCTGCCGTCGCGCGCCTGAAGCGCCGGCCGGAATTTTTGGCGGTCGCTGCGAGCCGGCGGAAATGGGTGGCCCCAGGCCTCATCTTGCAAGCCGCAGCCCGTCCGGAGGATTGGAACGTGCCGCCCGCGCCTCGTATCGGCTTTACCGCCAGCCGCAAGGTCGGCATCGCTGTTGCACGCAACCGCGCCCGGCGCCGGCTCAAAGCCGCGGCTGACCGGGTGCTGCCGCAAGGCGGCAGGCCAGGCTTCGACTACGTCGTGATCGCCCGGACCGGAACCTTGACCCGACGCTTTTCTGATCTCGTCTCTGATCTCGAGACCGCGCTGAAGCGCGTTCACGAAAAGCGCGAGAAGCGAGGGGCCGCATGATCGGCGCCGTCATCCAGCTCGTGCTGCAGGGCTTGATCCGCGCCTATCAGCTGCTCATTTCTCCCTTACTCCTGCCGAGCTGCCGCTTCGAGCCGAGCTGCTCGCATTACGCCCAGGAAGCGATCGCAACCCATGGCGCGGCGCGCGGCACGCTCCTCGCGCTGCTGCGGCTGCTGCGCTGCCACCCCTGGGGCGGCAGCGGCTACGATCCCGTTCCGCCGGCGCCGCGGCGCCACGCGCATCATTGGTAGCCTCATGGACCACCAGAAAAATCTGCTTCTCGCAATTCTTCTCTCCGCGGCGATCTATGTGGGGTTCCTTTATTTCTTCCCGCAGAAGCCGCACACCCCCGAAGCGCCGCCGCAACAGACGAGCCAACCGGCATCGCCCTCCGCATCCCAGCCCGCGGCGCCGACCGCGCCCGGCGCCGCGCCGCCCGCAGCCGCCGCGGCCAAGCCACGCGAGGTGGTCCTGCAAGGGACGCCACGCATCAAGATCGACACGCCGCGCCTGTCGGGGTCGATCAACCTGATCGGCGGCAAGATCGACGACCTGACGCTCCTCAATTACCGCGAGGAGCCGGACCCGAACAGCCCCCAGATCGTCCTCCTCGCGCCCGACGGTACCGAGCATCCCTATTTCGCACAATTCGGCTGGGTCGCATCCGATGCCAATGTGAAACTGCCGGGCGCCGATACGCGCTGGACCTCGAGCGGCGGTGACCTCACTCCCGATCATCCCGTCGAATTGAGTTGGGACAACGGCGCCGGCCTCACTTTCAAGCGCCGCTTCTCGGTCGATCCCGATTACATGTTCAAGGTCACGCAAGAAGTGACCAATGCCAGCGGGCAAAAGATCTCGCTCTATCCTTATGCCCTCATCGCCCGCAAAGGCGAGGTGCCGGTATCGGGCACCTATCTCCTTCACGAAGGACCGGTCGGCGTTTTCAACGGCACGCTACAGGACGGCTACAAATATTCGAGCCTCGAGCCGGGCAAGCCCGCGACCTTCGATTCGACCGGCGGCTGGATGGGAATCACGGACAAGTATTGGCTGACCGCAATCATTCCCGACCAGAACGAGACCTTGGTCGCCAATTTCCGCCGCTCGGTACAGGATCACACCGACATCTATCAGGTCGATTTTCGCGGCAGCGCGCGGGCGCTCGAGCCCGGCGCGACGCTGACCTCGGACAACCATTTCTTCGCCGGCGCGAAGGAAGTGGCGCTGCTCCAGAATTACAAGGACGCGCTCGGCATTCCGCTCTTCGACCGCGCGATCGATTTCGGCTGGTTCTGGTTTCTGACCAAGCCGATCTTCCTGACGCTCGACTTCTTCTACAAGCTGATCGGCAATTTCGGCCTCGCGATCATGTTGCTGACCTTCTCGATCAAGCTCATCTTCTTCCCGCTCGCCAACAAATCCTACACGGCGATGAGCAAGATGAAGCAGCTGCAGCCCGAGATGCAGAAGCTGCGCGAGCGCTTCGGCGAGGACAAGGCGAAGCTCAACCAGGAGATGATGGCGCTCTACAAGCGCGTCGGCGCCAATCCGATGGCGGGCTGCCTGCCGATCGCGATCCAGATCCCGGTGTTCTTCTCGCTCTACAAGGTGCTCTACGTCACCATCGAGATGCGCCATGCGCCGTTCTTCGGCTGGATCCACGACCTCTCGGCGCCCGATCCGACGAGCTTCATCAACCTCTTCGGCCTCTTGCCCTTCGCCCCGCCCGAGCTCTCCTTCCTCCATATCGGAGCGTGGCCGATCATCATGGGCATCACCATGTTCCTGCAGCAAAAGCTCAATCCGCAGCCGCCGGATCCGGTGCAGGCGAAGATGTTCATGGCCCTGCCTTTCGTCTTCACCTACATGCTGTCGCAATTCGCGTCGGGCCTCGTCATCTACTGGGCCTGGAACAACCTGCTCTCGATCGCGCAGCAATGGTTGATCATGCGCCGCGCCGGCATTACCCGCGCCAAGCCGGGCAAGCCCGTCAAGACGACGTGAAGCCTAACGCCGGATGCGGTGCTCATCGCGCATGGGCATCCTGCGTCCTTCGACTGCTCGCGCCTTATGGCGCTCGCGCTCAGGATGAGGCCAGAACGAGATTTGGCCTCACCCTGAGCTTGTCGAAGGGCGCACGGCTGCCATGCAGCGAAATTTGCAATGCCTGACGCCGTCTTTCCCGCCGAGGCTGCGCCCGATGCCGCGGCGGAAGAAGCGGGGCGCCTGCTCTTTGCCGCGCCCGCGGGCTTCATCGCCGGTGCGACGAGCGAGGCCATCCTCCCCGACGCGACGCTGCCCGAGATCGCCTTCGCCGGCCGCTCCAATGTCGGCAAATCGAGCCTCATCAATGCCCTTACGGGGCAGAGCGCCTTGGCGCGCGTCTCGCGCTCGCCGGGACGCACGCGGCAGATCAATTTCTTCGATCTGGGCGGCCGCCTCACCCTCGTCGATCTGCCCGGCTATGGCTATGCCGAAGCACCCAAAAGCGAGATCGCACGCTGGACCGGGCTGATCGAGCGCTATCTCAAAGGCCGCGCCAATCTGATGCGCGTGCTGCTGCTGCTCGACGCGCGCTTTGGCCTCAAGGAGACCGATCGGCCGGTCTTGAAGCTGCTCGATGAGGCCGCGGTCTCCTATCAGGCGGTGCTGACCAAGACCGATCAGCTGAAGCCGGCCGAATTGACGGCGAAGCTGCCCCTCCTTGCCGCCGCGCTCGCAAAGCACGCGGCCGCCCATCCGGTGATCCATCTGACCAGCGCGCGCGAGGGCATAGGGATCGCGGCGCTGCGCGCCGCTCTCGCCGCTCTGGCGGTGCCGCCGCCCGCACGCTAGATTTTGTTGCCATGACCCAAGACACCGTGCCGAGCGATGCCGCGATCAAGGCCGCGACCTTGTCGGCGGCGCTTCCCTATTTCCGCCGCTATTCCGGCAAGACCATCGTCGTCAAATATGGCGGCCACGCCATGGGCGACGACGCGATCGCGAAGCAATTCGCCGACGACGTCGTGCTTTTAAAGCAGGTCGGCATGAATCCGGTCGTCGTCCATGGCGGCGGCCCGCAGATCGGCAGCATGCTCGAGCGCCTCAAGATCAAGAGCTCCTTCATCAACGGTCTGCGCGTCACCGATCAAGCGACGGTCGAGATCGTCGAGATGGTGCTGTCGGGCTCGATCAACAAGGAGCTGGTCGCGCTCATCAACAAGGCCGGCGGGCTCGCCGTCGGGCTTTCCGGCAAGGATGCGGATCTCATTCGCGCCAAGAAGCTCGAGCACCGCTCGAAGCCCGACCCCGACAGCAATATCGAGAAGGTGCTCGATCTCGGCTTCGTCGGCGAGCCCTATGCGATCAACACCAAGATGCTCGATCTCTTGGAGAAATCGGACATCATTCCGGTGATCGCGCCGATCGGCGTCGGCGCCAAGGGCGAGACCTACAATATCAATGCCGATACCGTCGCCGGCGCCGTCGCCGCCGCGCTGAAGGCGAAGCGCTTTCTCCTGCTGACCGATGTCGCGGGCGTGCTCGACAAGGAGAAGAAGCTCGTCTCGCAGCTCACGGTCGAGCATGCGAAGGAGCTGATCGCGGACGGGACGATCTCGGGCGGCATGATCCCCAAGATCGAGACTTGCCTCGAGGCGATCAAAGGCGGGGTCGAGGCCGCGGTCATCATCGACGGCCGCGTGCCGCATGCGATCTTGCTCGAATTGTTCGCCGAAGGCGCGGGGACGCTGATCCGCCGCGGGCGCTGAGTGTGGTGCGTCATTGCGACGCCATAGCGAGGCGGAAGCAATCCAGGGCGACCGCGCGCTGGGTTGCTTCGTCGTCCTGAGCTTGTCGAAGGGCGCTCCTCGCCGTGACAAGTGAGTAAGGAGATCACGCGATGGATATGACGACCAAGACCAAGGGCAAGCCGCGCATCGGCACGGCGCCGGCGCGCTCCTATCCCGATCTCCACGATCATCTGAAGACGCTCGAGAAGGAAGGGCTGCTCGTCACCGTCGATCGCGTGATCGACAAGGACACGGAGATGCACCCGCTGGTGCGCTGGCAATTCCGCGGCGGCATTGCCGAGAAGGATCGCAAGGCCTTCCTCTTCAAGAATGTCCGCGACGCCAAGGGCAAGCGCTACGACATTCCCGTCGCGGTCGGCGTGCTCGCTTCCAATCGCGAGATCTACTCGATCGGCATGGCCTGCGATCTCAATGAGATCGACGCCACCTGGAGCCGCGCCGTGGCGAAGCCGATCCCGCCGCGCATCGTGACCGACGCGCCGTGCCAGGAGATCGTCATCACGGGCAAGGCGCTGAAGAAGCCGGGCCAAGGCCTCGACGGCCTGCCGATTCCGATCTCGACGCCGGGCTGGGATGTCTCGCCCTACACGACCTTGTCGCAATACATCACCAAGGATCCCGAAACGGGCGTCCAGAACATGGGCATCTATCGCGGCCAGGTGAAAGCGCCGCTGCGCCTCGGCATGAATCCGTCGCTCGAATTGCGCCCCGGCATCTATACCCATTGGGAGAAGGCGAAGGCGCGCGGCGAGAAGCTGCCGGCCGCGGTGATCTTGGGCTGCCCGCCTTGCATCGCCTTCACCTCGGCGCAAAAATTGCCCGAGACCACGGACGAGCTCACCGTCGCCGGCGGGCTGGTGGGTTCGCCGATCAATGTGGTAAAGGCGAAGACCGTCGATCTATTGATTCCGGCCGAGGCCGAGATCGTGATCGAGGGCCTCATCCATACCGACGAGCTCGAGCCCGAGGCGCCGTTCGGCGAATCGCACGGTCATGTGAATTTGCAGGAATACAACGCCTTCATGGAGGTGACGGCGATCACGCGGCGACGCGACGCGATCCTCACCTCGATCATCAGCCAGGTGACGCCGTCCGAATCGAGCCTCATCAAGCGCGTCGCCTTGGAGCCGATGTTCCTCGCGCATCTCAAGGACACGCTCGGCATCAAAGGCATCAAGCGCGTCGCGATGCACGAGCCCTTGACCAATCTCAGAAAAGTCGTGGTGCTGGTGGTCGATCGCAAGATGCCGACCACCGAGATCTGGCGCGCGCTTTACGGCGCGGCGGCGCTTCACCGCGCCGCTGGAAAATACTTGATCGCCGTCAATGAGGATATCGATCCGAGCGACGCGAACGCGCTCTTCTGGGCGATGTCCTACCGCGCCAATCCCCTCCTCGACATGCACATCCTGCCGCATCGCGATCAGGGCCATGGGCCGCGCAGCAAGCGCAATGGCGGCCAGGACGGATCGGTGCTGATCGATGCGACCTTGAAGGAGGATTTCCCGCCGGTGTCGCTGCCGAAGCGGCCCTACATGGAGCGCGCCAGGGAGATCTGGGAAGAGCTGGGCCTGCCGCCGCTGAAGCCCGAAGCGCCGTGGTTCGGCTACTCGCTGGGCGAATGGTCGGAGGAGCTCGACGCCGCCGCCGAGCGCGCGGTCAGGGGCGATTATTTCGAGACCGGCAAGGAAATCGCGCAACGTCGGCGCAAGGATGTCGGCATGAACACGGAGGTGCGCGACCTGACCGCGATGCCGAAGGCGAAGAAGCACAAGAAGCTATAAGCCGTAAGCCTTAGGCTGTAAGCTCCAGGCTCGAAGCTCCTGGCTTATAGCCCAGAGCCAAAAAAGGGAGGGAACATGCGTCTCGTTGCAGCGATGACGGCCGCGCTCATGCTCGTCGCGGCGAGCGTCCGCGCCGATGACAAAATCCGCGCCGGCACGCCCGAGCCTTCGGCTTTCGTCTTCGCCGCGGTCAATGTCGGCATCGAGAGCGGCATCTTCAAGAAACATGGACTCGATGTCGAACGCATCGATTTCGCGGGCGGCGCCAAGCTGCACCAGGCGATGGCGGCGGGTTCGCTCGACGTCATCATCGGCACCGGCTCCGACATGGCCTTTCTGATGAAGGGCTCGCCCGAGCGCGGCGTGGCGGCTTATGCCAACGACCTCAACTCGGTCGCGCTCGTGGCGCGCGCCGACGATGCGGTGAAGAGGATCGAAGACCTCAAGGGCAAGACCATCGGCACCACCACGACCGGCTCGTTCACGAGCTGGATCGCGATGACGATCGCAAAGCAACATGGCTTCGGCGGCGACATCAAGCTCGCCTATCTCGGCTCGATGAGCGGCATCCTCGCCGGGCTTCTCTCCCAGAATGTCGACGCGATCGTCGGCACGACCTCGGCGACGCTTGCGCTCGAGAAGGAGGGCAAGGTGCACATCCTCGCCAAGGCGGGCGACGAGATCCAGAATTTCATCGCCGATGTCATCTATGCGAGCGAGCCGATGATGAAAGAGCATCCCGATGAGCTGCGCCGCTTCCTTGTCGCCTGGTTCGAGACGATGCGCTTTATGAAGGCGAACAAGGCCGAGACGATCCGCATCACGCAAAAGGTAACGAAGCTCCCGGACGATATCGCCGGCAAGATTTACGATGCCGAGATACCGAGCTTCTTCACCGACGGGCATTTCGACCGAAAGAAGCTCGCGGCCGTGCAGCAGGCGCTGATCGATGTCGGCGTGATCGAGAAAGCCGCGCCCGAGGAAGCGCTGATCACGGAGAAGTTCTTGCCGTGACGGTTGGCCATGGCGCCCAGCCGCGGGGAGACCGAGCTTAGCGCTTCCTAATACACGTCGCGCAGATACCGTTCTTCTTTCGCGAGCTTCGCGAGATAGGCCTTGGCCGCCCCCGATCCCATCTTGCCTTGGCGTGCAATGATCGCGGCGAGCGCGGCGTCGACATCCTTCCCCATCGCGGCGCTACCGCAGACGAAGAGATGCGCGCCTTCCTCTATCCAGGCCCAGATCTCGCGGGCGCGCTCGCGCATGCGCTGCTGGACATAGATGCGCTCGGCCTGGTCGCGCGAGAAGGCGAGATCGAGTTGGGTCAGGAGCCCGTCGCGATGGAAACCGATGATTTCCTCCTTGTAGAGGAAATCGCAGTCGTGGCGCTGATCGCCAAAAAAGAGCCAGTTGCGCCCCCTGGCGCCTACGGCGCGGCGCTCTTGCAGGAAGGCGCGGAAGGGGGCGATGCCCGTGCCCGGCCCGATCATGATCATCGCCGCGTCGTTGTCCTTCGGGAGGTGGAAGGCATGCGCCTTCTGGATGAAGGCCGGCACGGTCGTGCCCGGGGGCGCGCGATCGGCGAGAAAGGTCGAGGCGATGCCGATCCGCGGGCGGCGCCGCAGCCTGTAGCGCACCGCCGCGACGGTCAGATGCACGGCCTCGCCGACCGCCTTGGGCGATGACGAGATCGAATAGAGGCGCGGCTGCAGAACGCTCAGCGCCGAGATCAATTCCTGCACCGGGGGGCGCGCCGAGCGGAAGGTTTGCAAGAGCTCGAGGAGATCGGCGCCTTCATGGGAAGCGCTCGGATAGCCTTCGGCGAGCGCTTGCAAGCGTTGCGATTCGTCGATGATACGGGCGCGCGAAGCGAGAACTTCGATTGCCTCGTCGGAGGGCCGGCCGATATCGCAAGCGTAAAGTAGCGCCTCGATAAGCGGCCGCGTGACGCCGTCGGGGCCCGTCACCTCCATGCCGGGCTTCGCGCCCAAGCAAGCGATGATCGCGTCGACGGTCTTGGGACAATTGGTCGGATGGATGCCGAAGGCATCGCCGACCTCGTAGCGCAGGCCGGTGTCGGCAAGGTCGAACACGACATGACGCGTGTCTTTGGCGGAGCCTCTGCCGTTCAGCGGCGCGGCGCCCTCGAGCCGGGCCGGCACGCGCGCGACATCGGGGCCGCGCGTTTCTGTCGACACAGCAGCGGCGGGCGCGACGCTCGCGAGCGCTGTAGCCGGCCCGGGGCCGAGCTCGATCAGCTCCTTCACCATGCGCGCGGTTTCCCGGCCACCCGGCACGCAGCGATTGAGCGCCTTCTCCGCGCCCGACGCGATCGCGTCGGCGTAGGTCTTGCAGAGATAGCCGCATTGGCCGCAATCCTGCTGCGCCATCGCCGCCATCAGACGCTGCGAAAACGGCCGGCCCGCCGCGAGCGCCATACGCTCCTCCATCGGCAGGCTCATATCGTGCCAGGGGAAGTCCTCCACCGCGGGGGCTGCGGCAGGGGCCGGAGCGCTTTCGAGAGCCGATGGCGCCGCGCCGACCGAGCTCGGCTCGCTGTAATAAGCGGCGAGCCAACCGTTGAGCCAGGCGCGCTGCGCCGCGTTGAAGGGAGCATTTTCGGGGATGATCGGAACGTAATGCGTCATGTCAGGCGGCCATCTCCGGCAGCTTGGCGAAGAGCGCTTTCAATTCATCGACCGAATGGCGCGCGGCGAAATCGTTGAAGGACTCCTCGGCGTGCCGATCGGCGAGATAGGCGCGCAGAATCGCCTCGACCTTTTTGGGGACTTCCGCCATCGGCACTTGCGGGAAGATCTCGCGGCCGAGACGGCGCTCGGGACCGGCGCTGCCGCCGATCACGATCGTATATCCCTCGACCATATCGTCGCCGACCTTGACGCCCAGCAGGCCGATATCGCCGACGAAATGCTGAGCGCAAGAATGTGGGCAACCGGTCAGGTGGATGTTGACGGGCTGATCGAGCGTGATGCGGCGCTCGAGATAATCGGCGAGGATCATCGCTTGGCCCTTGGTGTCGGTGGCGGAAAACTTGCAACCGGTGTTGCCCGTACAGGCGACAAGGCCGCCGCGGATGGAGCTCGCCGAGACGCCGAGGCCGAGCGCCGCGATTGCGGTTTCCGCCGCGGCGAGCTGCTCCTCGGGAATATCGGAGAGAAGAAGGTTCTGCCAAACGGTGAGCCGAATCGTGCCGCTGCCGAAGCGCTCGGCGACCGCGGCAAGTCCGCGCATTTGCTCACCCGTCATCCGCCCCACCGGCAAGGCCACGCCGATATAGCAAAGCCCCGCTTGGCGCTGGCGATGGATGCCGATGTGGCCGTGCTTCGATGCCGGCTTCGGCAATTCGCAGGACTCGAGCGGCAACCGCGTAAAGGGCATGCCTCGCTCTTTCTCGACCGCGCTCATGAATTTCTCGATTCCCCACGCATCGAGCACATATTTGAGGCGCGCGCGCTTGCGGTCGGTGCGATCGCCCGCGGCGATGAAGACGCGGACCACGGCCACGGCGGCGCCGAGACACTCCTCGGGCTTCAGCAGAATGCCGGTGTCGCGTGCGAAATCGCCATGGCCGGTGATGCCGCCCAGGGCCATGCGGAAATAAACCCCGTCCGGCACCGCCGCGCCCGCAGGCACCCTGACCGCGGCAAAGCTGATATCGTTGGTGTCCTCGAGCACGGAGACGCGGCCGCCGCCATCGAAGGCGATATTGAATTTGCGCGGCAAGCCATAAAGCTCGCGATGATTGAGAATGTAGTGATGGAGCTCGCGCGCGAGCGGCCGCGTGTCGATCAGCTCTTGCGGATCGATGCCGGCGGTGGGACTGCCGGTGACGTTTCGGATATTGTCCGCACCTGAG
>CAYMNX010000272.1:0-3910 GCA_964391905.1 uncultured Rhizobiaceae bacterium | reverse complement strand
ACCCCGATCCGTCGATCTATACTGTTCTGACCAGCCCCAGCGAGTTCGAAGGCATCGCGAATGTCGATTTCGTCATCTTTCCGCCGCGCTGGTTGGTGGCAGAAGACACGTTCCGTCCACCCTGGTTCCACCGCAATGTGATGAGCGAGTTCATGGGCCTGATTTACGGCACCTATGATGCCAAAGAAGGTGGCTTCGTTCCCGGCGGTTGCTCGTTGCATAGCGGCATGCAGGCGCATGGTCCCGATCGCATCGCCTACGACATGGCGGTGAACGCCGATCTCATTCCGCGGCGGCTTGCCGGCAGTATCGCCTTCATGTTCGAAAGCCGCCTGAACTTTCGGCCAACATCATTCGCCATGGAAACGCCGGCGTTGCAGCACGACTATGCCGACTGCTGGAAAGGCTTCGAGAAAGCGGTGTTGCCAAAGTGACCGATCGCACACATGACGCATCCGTGCGGAGCTGGGTGGCTTCCGCCAATGGGCACAATCAATTCCCGCTGCAAAATCTCCCCTTCGGGGTCTTTCAGACCGGGTCTGGCGCACCGCGCTGCGGTGTCGCGATCGGCGATCAGGTCTTGGACCTCGCGGCCATCGATCCCGCTCGCTTGCCCGCCGAAACGCGGGAAGCCGTGCGGCAACCGAAGCTGAATGCGCTCCTCGCACTGCCACCTGCCGCAAGACGGAATCTGCGCGAGGCGCTGTTCGACCTCTTGCGCGCAGATGGCGGACCGCCGGAAGCGCTGCAGTCGGCGTTGCGTGCGATGTCGGAATGCACGATGCTGCTGCCGGCGGCGATCGGCGGCTATACCGATTTCTATGCCGGCATCATACACGCGACCAATGCCGGGCGGCTGTTGCGGCCCGACAACCCGCTTATGCCGAACTACAAGTATGTGCCCATCGGTTATCACGGCCGCGCGTCGTCGATCCGGCCTTCGGGCACCGCAGTGCGTCGACCGAAAGGCCAAATGAAGCTGGCCAATGAAGCTGCGCCCCAATTCGGTCCGTCTCGTCGCCTCGACTTCGAGGTGGAGCTCGGTATATGGATTGGCGAGGGCAATGCGTTGGGAGAACCGATCCCGATCGCGGAAGCAGGCGACCATATCGCCGCATTTACGCTGCTCAACGATTGGTCCGCACGCGATATCCAGGCTTGGGAATATCAACCGCTGGGCCCTTTCCTTGGCAAGAATTTCGCGACAACCATCTCGCCCTGGTTGGTGACGGTCGAAGCCCTGGCACCGTTCAGAACGGCACAGGCGCCGCGCGACGACAAAGATCCGCGGCCGTTGGCCTATCTCATGGACACCGCCGATCAGTCGTCGGGCGCCTTTTCCATCTCGATCGAGGTCGCGCTGCGGACCGCGCGCATGCGGGAAGCCGGTGCGCCGGCCGAAATCATTGGCCGGACGAACGCGACGCATCTCTATTGGACGCCCGCTCAGCTCGTTGCCCATCACAGCTCGAACGGTTGCAATCTGGAGCCGGGCGATCTGCTCGGAACCGGAACGATCTCGTCGCCTGTCAGAACGGGCTATGGCAGTCTTTTAGAAATGAGCGCAGGCGGCACATCCCCGTTCAAGCTATCGAGTGGAGAGACGCGAACCTATCTGGAAGACGGAGACGAAGTCGTTTTCACTGGCCGGTGCGAGCGAGACGGCTTCGCGCCTATCGGGTTCGGCGAATGTCGCGCCGTGATATTGGAGGCATTGTGAGCAAGATTGGAAACTTAGACAGGCTCGACGGCAAGGTTGCTGTCATTACGGGCGGCAGCAGCGGGATCGGCGCCGCCACGGCCAGAGAGTTGGCCAATGCGGGCGCGACCGTGGCGGTGGGCTACAACAAGGGGCGCGATCGCGCCCAAGCGGTGGTCGCCAGTCTTCCGCCTGGAAGCCACAGCACCTTTGAGGTCCAGGTCGAAGATATGGCGTCCGTGCGCGCTGCCGTCGAGCGGATCAAACAACATCATGGCCGCGCCGACATTCTTGTCAATTCGGCCGGAACAACCCGTCCCATTCCCCATGCGGACCTCGACGCGCTCGACGACGAACTGCTGGGGACGATCCTTTCCAGCAACGTCCGCGGCCCATTCGCCATGATCCGCGCGCTCGCACCGTTGCTGCGGGCATCGGGCGACGGGGTGATCATCAACATCTCTTCCATTTCGGGCTTCACGGGCTCCGGCAGTAATGTCGGCTATTGCGCCTCGAAAGCAGCGCTCGACACCATGACGCTGTCATTGGCGCGGGCGCTTGGACCCGAGATCCGCGTTTTGACCGTCGCCCCCGGAGCTGTCGCAACCGATTTCGTGGCCGGGCGAGACAGGGCCGCGCTTGAGAAGATCGCCGAGAAAACACCGTTGCGTCAGGTGGTCGAGCCCGAGCATGTCGCCCGCACGGTCCTGGCCTGTGTTACCCACCTCACGATGACGACGGGCGCGCGCATCATTGTCGATGGCGGCCGCTTCCTGGTTTGACCCGACCTCGCGTGATGACGAGGTGGAATCCGTCGGTCAGCTCTTGCGCTCGTCCGCCGCGATCCCCGGCTGCTCTTCCAGACCGCGCCCAACATTCCGCCGAGCCCGGAGCCAATAACGGGCTGCGCAGTTCCGGTTGAAGCTGATCGTCCCCGGCCGGCGCGGCGCCGACTCAGATCTCACCGTTCCACCCAGCTCGTCGGTTCAATCGATCGCCGATTTGACTAAAGCGTCGCGTAAATCGCGCTTGCCGGCCTGCCTTTGAGGATGCCGAGCTTGACCGCGACGTCGATCTGCCGATCGATGACCCGGAAGACATCGGGTCCCCACTCCGTCGCGTAGACGCCGGCCAATCGCTTGGGCAAGAGCTCGATCGCCGCGCGCTCGGAATCGGGAATCCCCATCGCGCCGTGAAGCTCCGCCAGCAATTGCGGATTCTTCGTGACCTGACGATTGACATCGACCTCAATTTCGACGATGCGCTTGGCGAGAGCGCGATGGGCATCGAGCCAGCCGCGTTGCGCGGCCCTTCCGACCAGGAAGGGCGGCGCATGGTCGCCGGTTGCCTCTTGCCACATATCGCCGACGCGCGCGATCTCGCGCGCACCCGCGGCGACGAGCCGCGTCGCCGTCGGCTCCAAGAGGATCACGGCATCGACATCGCCGCGCTCGAACAGCGCCAAATTGGCCGTCGGCGGACCGAAGAAGAGATGGAACTCGCGCTTCAGGTCCAATCCCGCCAAGGCCGCCGCGATCCGCGCTTGCAGGAAGGTCTCGGTCGTTTCGGGCTGTGTCGCGATCCGCTTGCCGATCAGATCCTTCGGCGCGCGATAAGGGCTGTTGTCGCGAACGATCCAGCGGCCGTGATTGTTGAGGCTCGGCCCGATCAGGGCGATATCGGCGCCGTGCTCGGCGGCGATGGCGACGCCGGTCGAGCCGAACGCACCGATATTGAGCGCGCCGCTCAAGAGCTGCAGCTGGATCTGGCCGGGATTGGCCTCGACCCAGGTAAGACGCAATCCTTTCGTCAATTCCGCTCCGCCGCGCTCGATCAAGGGCCGCGTGATCGTGTCGGCCGAGCCGGGTCCGGCCTGGGCGAGACGCACTTCCTCCGGAGGGCTCGCCGTCTCGGCCATGGCGGCACGCAACGGAAAGGACGATGCGGTCGCCGTCAACGCCAGCGCAGCGCCTTTGAGCAAATCGCGACGCGAGACGGACGGCTTACCCAGCGGCACGCAGGCCATGATTGCTCTCCGATGATGCCAAAGGTTCAGCCGGCTCGGTGCTGTGGAGCGCCGCGATGATGCGACGATGGAAGGCAAAAAGCGCCGGATCCTCGGGCGAGCGCGGCCGCGGCAAATCGATTTCGATGGTCTCGAGAATATGCGCGGGCGGGCCGTCGAGCACGAGGACGCGGTCGGCGAGGAAC
>CAYMNX010000271.1:0-2997 GCA_964391905.1 uncultured Rhizobiaceae bacterium | reverse complement strand
AAGAAGAAGCGCGCCGCGCCCGCTACCGCCTCTTGGAGGAGTGGTGCGCGAGGCATGGCGTGCTCCATCTTCTTGTCGCCCATCAACGCGAGGATCAGGCCGAAACGCTTCTAATGCGCGCCCAGCGCGCGAGCGGTCCCGACGGGCTGGCTGGGATGTCGGCCGTTGTGGAAATACGCGCGGTGCGGATCTTGCGGCCGGTTCTTGCCTGCCCGCGCGCGCAGCTTCAAGCCAGCCTGATCGTCGCCGGCCAGGGCTGGATCGACGATCCGAGCAATCGCAACCCCGATTATTTGCGCGTGAAGCTGCGTTCGAGGTTAAAGGCGCTCGATGGACAGGCGGTCGTGGTCGAGCGGCTTCAGGGCCTTGCGGCGCGGTTTGGCCGCTTGCGCGCGATGCGCGAAGCGCAGGCGGCGCGGCTTCTCGCCCGCACGGCCATGCTGCACCCGGCCGGCTTTGCCGTGCTCGACCCCGGTCTGTTGCTGGAAGCGCCCGAGGAAACGGCGCTGAAGGCGCTGGCGGCGGTTCTCACGACCGTCTCGGGCGCCGATTATCCGCCACGGCGGGACCGTCTCGAGCGGCTGTTTCGCTCCTTGCCCGCCGGGCTGGCCGGGGGGCGTACGCTGCAAGGCTGCGTCATTCTTCCGCATCGCGGCGGGCTTCTCATCGCGCGCGAGCTCGCCGCCACAGCGCCGCCAGCCTTCGCGCACAAGAATGCCATCACGCATTGGGACGGCCGCTTCGCGCTCGCCCTCGGCGATGTCGCCCATCCGCTCTGGATTGGGGCGCTCGGTGGCGATTTGAGGAGCATTCGCAGGGATGTGCCGACGGCCGTGCTTGCCGCCATTCCGCCGGCCGCCCGCGCGACACTGCCGGCGCTGCGCGATGCGAAGGGGGTGGTAGCAGTCCCGGCACTGCGGTACTTTGCAGGGTGGCTGCGGGAAGCAGGGACAACGCCGTTTCGGATGGTCTTTCGTCCGACTCGACCGGCGGCTGACGCCGGGTTTAGAATTGTTTAACCTTGCTCGCTTCCTATTTATAGGTAAGGAGCGCCCGGAATAGGGGCGCCCGTCCTGGCAAGGTCGCGCATCGCGCGGAAAGGCTTCGAACGTGAATAGCTTCGGCAAGAATCTCGCGCTTTGGATCATCATCGGGTTGCTGTTGGTTGCGCTTTTCAACCTTTTCCAGAGCTCGACGACACGCACGCCGCAGAACAGCCTCGCTTATTCCGATCTCATTACGGACGTGAATAAGGGTCAGGTTCGCGAGGTCACGATCCAGGGCAACACCCTCTCCGGCAAGTTCACCGACGGCCGCAGCTTCTCGACCTATGTCCCGAACGACCCGAATCTCGTCAACCGGCTGATCGACAAGGGCGTGCAGATCCGCGCCGCCCCGTCGGACGACAACGTTCCCTCGCTCTTTGGCATTCTCGTCTCCTGGTTCCCGATGCTGCTCCTCATCGGCGTGTGGATTTTCTTCATGCGCCAGATGCAGGGCGGTGGCGGCAGAGCCATGGGTTTCGGCAAGAGTCGGGCGCGCCTCCTCACCGAGAAGGTCGGCCGCATCACCTTCGATGATGTCGCTGGCATCGACGAGGCGAAGCAAGAGCTCGAGGAGATCGTCGAATATCTGAAGGACCCGCAGAAATTCCAGCGCCTCGGCGGCAAGATCCCGAAAGGCGTACTGCTGGTCGGCCCGCCCGGCACCGGTAAGACATTGTTGGCGCGCGCCATCGCCGGCGAAGCGAATGTGCCCTTCTTCACCATCTCGGGCTCCGATTTCGTTGAGATGTTTGTCGGCGTTGGCGCTTCGCGCGTGCGCGACATGTTCGAGCAGGGCAAGAAGAACGCGCCTTGCATCATCTTCATCGACGAGATCGACGCAGTCGGCCGCCATCGCGGCGCCGGCCTCGGCGGCGGCAATGACGAGCGCGAGCAGACGCTTAATCAGTTGCTGGTCGAGATGGACGGCTTCGAGGCCAATGAGGGCGTGATCCTCATCGCCGCGACCAACCGTCCCGATGTGCTCGACCCCGCGCTCTTGCGTCCCGGCCGCTTCGATCGCCAAGTCGTGGTGCCGAACCCCGATGTCGTCGGCCGCGAGAAGATCCTCAAGGTCCATATGCGCAAGGTGCCTTTGGCGTCCGACGTCGACCCGCGCACGATCGCGCGCGGCACGCCTGGCTTCTCCGGCGCCGATCTCGCCAACCTCGTCAATGAGGCGGCGCTGATGGCGGCGCGGAAGGGCAAGCGCTCCGTCACCATGGCCGAGTTCGAGCTCGCGAAGGACAAGGTCCTGATGGGGGCCGAGCGTCGCTCGATGGTGATGACCGAGGACGAGAAGAAGCTCACCGCCTATCACGAAGGCGGCCACGCGCTCATCATGCTCTATGCCGAGGGCCATGAGCCGTTGCATAAGGTGACGATCATCCCGCGCGGCCGCGCCCTGGGCGTCACCATGTTCCTGCCGGAGCGCGACAAATATAGCCAGTCGCGGATGGAGCTCGAGGCGATGATCGCCAGCCTCTTCGGCGGCCGCGTCGCCGAGGAGCTGATCTTCGGGCCCGCGCGCGTCACGACCGGCGCTGCCGATGACATTCGCCGCGCCACCAACCTCGCGCGACGCATGGTCACGGAGTTCGGCTTCAGCGACAAGCTTGGGCCGTTGCGCTACAGCGACAACGAGGAGGAGGTCTTCCTCGGTCATTCGGTAGCACAGCGCAAGAACGTCTCCGACGCGACCGCCAAGGTGATCGACGAGGAAATCCGCCGCATTATCGAGACCGGCGAGGCCAAGGCGCGGTC
The DNA here is from genome assembly GCA_964391905.1 of uncultured Rhizobiaceae bacterium. Lineage (GTDB taxonomy): Bacteria > Pseudomonadota > Alphaproteobacteria > ATCC43930 > CGMCC-115725 > CAIKMD01. Next base: position 190 of record CAYMNX010000271.1, on the reverse strand, counting down.
GATCCTGACCGAGCATATCGACGAGCTGCACGCCCTCGCCAAGGGCCTCCTCGAATTCGAGACGCTCTCGATCGATGAGATCAAGCGCGTCATCCGCGGCGAGAAGATCATCCGCGACACGGGCGGTCCGGTCGAGCCGCCGCCCGCACCAACCCCGGGACGCCGCTCCTCGGTACCGCCCGCCGGTCGC
>CAYMNX010000270.1:0-1850 GCA_964391905.1 uncultured Rhizobiaceae bacterium | reverse complement strand
CGGCGACGCCATAGCAACCGACGGCGCGGACCACGGTGTCGGACGGCGGCTTCAGCCGCGGCGTTTCCGCCAGCAGCTCGGCGGCGGTGAAGAACCGCGCCGGCACGCCGAGAGCGGCGGCGAGATCATGCACCGCGGCCTCATCGGCCTTGAGATCGATCGAGGTCACGGCGGCGATCGCGCCGGCGGCAAGCCCGGCTTTCGCGAGCGTCGTTGCGACCAGCGCCTGTATCTCGGTGGCCGATGCGCCGCGCGCGCAGCCGACGCCCAGCGCCAGCACCGGCGGATGCAGCACCAGCGCCTCCTCATCGGCGGCAACGGCGCGGTCGGTGACGCGGATCGTCCTGGCGCCACGCTCGTCGAACGACGCGCCGCCCGATGTGAGCCATACGGCATCGCCAGCTTCGATCTTGAGCGCGACCGGCTCGCCCGCGAGCAAGGCGGCGGTCACCGGCTTCATCTTCTCGGGATTGGCGACGCGCCAGCCCGGCGGCGGCGCATCGAGGGCAAGGTCGAAGCGAAGATCGCCGGCCGTCGTGATCGCGGCGACACCGCCCGTCATCGCCGCGATGGCGCGCGCCAAGAGATTGGCGCCGCGATGGCCGCCGAGCACCGGGATGGCGACGGAGCCATCCTCCGCCACCGCTAAGACCGGCGGCTCGCTGCGCTTTTCGGCGAGCGCCGGCGCCAGCGCGCGCACCAGAATGCCGGTCGCGCAGAGGCCGATGATCGGGGTGCCCGCGGCAAAGAGCGTGCGCAGATGCGGCGCGACCTCGGTGAAGGAGCGATCGCCGTCGATAGCGTGGGCGGCCCGCGCGTGGATTTCCGCGCGTGGCAAGATCTCTTTGATTCGCCGCGCGAGCGCGAGCGCCGACGGCCCCAGGACGATGATCGCCGCGCCTTCGGGCAGCGCGCTCATCGCCAGGCCTCGCCGCGGCGATGGAGCAGGATCATCGAGAAGTAGGGCGCCTCGCTTGGCTCGGCGTCGTTCAGCGGCAGGATGCGCGCATTGTCGAGCGTCGCGCGCTCGACATAGCGCGCCTCCGCGGCAAGGCCGAGCTTCTCCAGCACGTTGCGCACGCGAGCGAAATGGCGGCCGAGCTTGATGATCGCGGCGGCGTCGCAATTCCGCAGGCGCGCGGCGAGCGCGTCATCGCTCAAGGTCGCGGGCAGGATGCTCAGCACATCGTTGCGTGCGGCGAGCGGAAAGCCGGCGGCGGCCGTGCAAGCGCCGAGCGAGGAGACGCCCGGCACGATCGTGCAGGGAAAGCGCGCGCTGAGCCGGCCGAAGAGATACATGAACGAGCCGTAGAAGAGCGGATCGCCCTGGCACAGCACGGCGACGTCGCGACCCGCGGCCAGATGCTGGGCGATGTTATCGGCGGCTCGATCGTAGACGGATTGGGCGGGAAAGCGCGCCGTCTCCATCGGCACGCGGATCGCGAATTCGATTTGCGCCGGCGAGAGCAAGCTCGCGACGATGCGGCGCGCGAAGCTCGCGCCCTCGGCCGGCGCGGGATAGGCGACGACCGCGGCGCTGCGCAGGATGCGCCAGGCTTTCAAGGTGAGGAGCTCGGGATCGCCCGGCCCGACGCCGATGCCGTAGAGCCGCCCCGTCATCGCGGCGCTCCGCTGTAAAGGGTCAAGGTCATTTTGCGCCCATTGGAATAATCGAGCCCCGAGACCTGGCCGAGGGCGCGCGGTTCCCAGCCGCGCGCCGAAAGCCCGGCGCGGAACGCCGCATCCTCGCGACTCTCGATCAGCGCCAGGGCGCCGCGCGCCGTCGTCACATGCCGGGCGGCGGCGTCGGCGGACGTGAGCAACGTCCTGGTGCCGAGCATGAAGACGAG
>CAYMNX010000269.1:0-9475 GCA_964391905.1 uncultured Rhizobiaceae bacterium | reverse complement strand
GGCGATCGTCCAGCGCCCCTCGCCCGAATCTTCGACGATGCCCGCGAAGCCGGCGAGATCTTCGTCCTGCGCCAGGGCTGCGGCAATCAAATCGAGCAGCCAGGAGGAAACGACGCTGCCATGCCGCCACACTTCGGCAATATCGGAAAGCTTGAGCGTCAAACGTTGCTCCGGCGGCAAAGCGTTGCTCGCCGCGTTCTTCAATATGTCGAACCCTTCGGCGTAAGCCTGCATCAGCCCGTATTCGATGCCGTTGTGCACCATCTTAACGAAATGGCCGGCGCCGTTGCCGCCGACATGGAGGTAGCCCGCCTCCGCCTGCCGGCGGCCTGCATCGTCCGGCGGCGAGGAGCCATCGTCGCGGCCCGGGGCGAGCGCGGCGAAGATCGGCTCCAATTGTGCGACGACCGTGTCCTCGCCGCCGATCATGAGACAATAGCCGCGCTCCAATCCCCAAATGCCGCCACTGGTGCCGACATCGACATAGTGCAGCGATTTCGCGGCGAGGTCGCGCGCGCGGCGGATGTCGTCGCGCCAGAAGCTATTGCCGCCATCGATGATGACATCGCCTGGATCGAGCCGCGCCGCCAGCGCCGCCACCGTCTCCTCGGTAACGGCGCCGGCTGGCAGCATGACCCAAACCGCGCGCGGCGGCTGCAATTGCGCGACAAGCTCGTCGAGTGACGCGGTACCGACGACTCGTCGGTCCTTCGTCAAAGCCGTCACGGCCGCGGCCTGTCGATCGAACACGACACAATCGTGGCCGCTCGTCGTGAGCCGCCGCACGATATTGCCGCCCATCCGGCCAAGGCCGATGACGCCGAGCTGCATTTGCTCCTGCACTCCCCCTCGGTTTAGAAGCTGTCGCGCTTGTCGCGCCGCCGGTTGGCAGCGCGCTGCGCGCAACAACTTATCTTATCATTCATCTCGACCGTGCAAAGACATGCCTCACAAGAAGAGTGATTTCTTCTGCGACCATTAGGCGGCTTTTTCATGGCGCTGGCGCGCCAAATTCTCGGCAACGAATTCCCATTGACGAGACGTTCGAGAAATGCGCACGAAATCCGGGCGGCGATTCTGGGTCGCGACATAGTTCGCGTGGTGCTTGTCGCGATGACGCGCTCCAGCGTCTTTGCGGAAAGGGTCGGCTCCAAGGCGTCTTTGTCGTAAGGCAAGGACGGTCGCTCGAAAGGCTTTGTCTCATGTTCCTGGGGAAGACAGCCACGCGCCCGCGTGGCGTCATACGAGCGAAACGCGACCGAACGGCGCGAATTTCCAATCCGATGGCGGCAAGCCCCGCCGCCACTCGTCGTCAAATGTGTCGAAAGATGCACCGTCCGAATATGTCGAAACGATGGAGAAATAATATTGCTCCGGCCGCTTTCGGGGTGTTTCCGTGAAACCCGGGAGCCATTGTTTCAATCGGCAATTCTATCCCTAGGTCTATCCGGAACGGGCACTCGGTGACGTTCGACTAACAGCCCGAATGACCCGCCGATCCCGATCGGCCGATGCGTCGAAGAGACGACTCGATAGCTCGGAAGGAGAAAGTGATGACTGCCGCATTTGGTAACGACGTCGTTGAAAACGTTCCGCATCTGCAACGTTTTGCGCGCCGCCTCGCGGGGAATCGGAGCTTCGCCGATGATCTCGTTCAGGAGACGGTTCTGCGTGCCTTGACGCATTCGGATCAGTTCCGTCCGGGGACGAACCTGCTCGCTTGGTTGATGACGATTCTGCGCAATACTTATTTCAATGAAAAACGGCGTGAACGTCGGCTTGGCACCTTTGACGCAAAGGTCGCGTCGACGCTTCAGACGGGTCACGGTGAGCAGGAATGGAATTTGCGCATGCGGGATGTCGAATGCCGCTTCGCCAGTCTGCCTGCTGTGCAGCGAGAAGCATTGGTGCTGGTGGGGGCGAACGGCCTTTCCTACGACCATGCCGCGCAGATTGCCGGCTGCGCGGTCGGCACGATGAAAAGCCGCGTGTCGCGAGCGCGGTTGCAACTTCAGGGTCTTTTGGACAGCGGCGATGCACCGGCCTGGAACCGTAATCGCCATTCACGAGACGTCGAACATCTCGCCGCTTGAGTATTTAACCTGTCGGCGACGCGGGCGCCGCGCCGGCCCAACGGCGATCCGAGCGAAAACAAGACGTCTCCGCGACGAAGACGACATCGATCTGGGCGGTCGCTCCATCGAGCGGCCGCCTTTTCATGCCGATAAGGTCATAGGGAACGAAGCCCCGCTCTTTCATATATGGGACCAGCTCGTGAATTTCCGGGCCGCCCTTTACGGTGGCGATGGTGCTGGTTTCGATGATGAACGCGTCGATCTCCTGCATCCGGCTACCCATGCCGTCGAGCACCATCATTTCCGCCCCTTGAACGTCGATCTTGCACAATGCCGGACGTTGAAACGGGCCGATCACGCTGTCGAAGCGACGCAGCGGAACCTTCTGCTGCCGCAACATGTCGCGCGGCCCGCATTCCTCGAATAGAGTCGAACCTTGGATATCGCTGCGAATCTCGATGAGCACGTCGCCGTCGCGATCGCCGAGCGCCAAGTTGAGAACCTCGCTTTGGAGGCGGCGTCCGATACGCTGCATGTGAGGAAGCGATTCCGGAGTCGGATCGACCAAATAATAGAAGGCGCGAGGATAAGCGCGATAGAGCTCGTAGGTTCCGAATCCGACGCCGATGTCGAACACCGTCGCAGGATAAAACTGATAACGCTCGAGAACTTTGAAGGAATGACGCCACGACAAGATCGGCGAGATCTTCGGCAGATAAGGCTCGAGCGGGCGCAGCAAATGCTTCAGTTGGGGCACGAGCCCCCTACCCGCTTGGGTGATCTTCTGGGTCGATGGCAATCCGACATTCAAGGACACGGGGGGTGTACGCCTATGCGGTTCAAGTCAACGGACGGGGAACGCCGAGCCATGGCCAAGGTCGAGCCGGCGCCACGCGGCGGCCGGGCGCGAATTGCGATGCCGTCGAGCGGGAGAAGACAAGCGCGGCGGCGCCGGATAAATACAGCACCGCCCAAGCCAAGGGGCCGACATAGGCGCCCGACGCCTGGCCGAGAATCGCCCATACCATCAAACAGAATGCGGCACTGGGGATGCCAAGGACCCGCAACCATACCGCCATCGCCACGAACATAGCGGTTCCCCAGATCATACCGAGATAGATCCAATGGAGAAAAAAGAAGTTGACCACCAGTTCGCTCGCCGGGTGAACGATCGGCCAATCGCGTGAATACGCCGGTGAGCGCAAATACGCGTCTTCGATGTCGCCCTCGATGAAGGGCTCTCCGGTCAATCCCGCGCCCGCGATGGGATAATGCTCGAAGACGTAGCGCGTGGCGATCGCCGGTCCGCGGACGCGGTAGAAGAAGCTGGCATCGTTGCCCGAGGTGATGTCCTTCAGGCGCTGGCTGAAAATCGTATTCGCCGCCACGATGAAGGCGGCGATCATCATCACGCCGAGACAACCGACTTTGGCCAAGTGCATGACGTCGACATGACCGCCGCGCGGGCTGAAGCTGCGCCCGGCCAGGAACAGTTCATAGGGCAGGATGAGAAGAAGCATTAGCAGAAGCGTCGGGCCCGGCATGGCGAAGGCGCCCAATCCCATCAGCGCAAAATAGACCGCAAGCTTCCATCGCCACTGGCTCGCCACCATCCAGAGGAAACTGAAGAACGCGTAAGTAAAGGTGACCGACGCCGGCTCCGAGGCGAAGAATTTTGGGCGAATGCGGCCATACAACAACTCATCGCGCAGATCGGCATCATAGACGCCACTGCTGTAGAGCCGCTCGCGGACGGCATCGCTGATGCGGCGGAGCCCGCCGTAATCCTCGAGCAGGCAGCCGACCAAGATAACCACCGCGAAGCTCAGGAACAACGCCGCGATCTGGCGGCGGCTTGCCCGCACGAGGGTAAGAAACGCGCCGTAACCGACGATGATCGAATAAAGTAGCTGCACGAAGCCGTTGAACCGCCGGCTGAGAAATGAGAGATCGGTGGCGCAAAGGATGGAGACGAGGTAGAGCAGCACGACGCCGAGCAGAGTGCCGAGGGCTGCCGCCGTGATGTGGTTTCGCTGGCGCCATAGCATGATGAGGCCGGCCAAGCCGGCAGGAGCGGACGGGAAAGGTATCTTCGCCGAAATTTGCGGCGTGTAATGCGTATAGAGCCCGATGAGAAAGATGCAGACCAGCGCGATATCGATCCAGCCAAGCCCCTGCTCCTCGCGATCGACCGACCGTGCGGGATATTCGGCGTAAGCAACACTCATCTCTCGGAGCTCATCCTTCGATGCCGAGGTCAACTCTGTCAGGAATAAAAGCATTTGGACACGGGCGGGGAGGGCCGGGGTTGTGATGAATTTGCGACCTCGCCCACGGCGAGCCGACCATTTCGCGCTGCCGATTTATTCTCGACGTCAACCACCGGATTATCACGACAAGCCGCACCGGCGGGCCGGTAGGTTGACGTTAACCGCATCGTCGCCTGCATTCGCGGTGACGCAAGATTGAGTTGGACCTCGCGCGCACGTTAGGGATGAGACATGGATGCATCGCACGAGCCTTACGGCAAGGCTTCCTCTTGGCCTCTCGACGCATACCGGACCGCTCCGGCAGCTCCGTCAGAGAGGGTCGAAAGCCCAAGGCCCCCCGCAACCCGCGCATTGGTCAAGGGCATGGCGGCGCGCGTCAACCGAATCGCTCATCGCTTCGGTATCGAGATCAAAAAGTTCGCGCCGCCCGCGCAAAGAGAGTTCGACAACTGGATGTACTATTCGAGCCTGCTGCAAGCGGCGTGGGCGAAGCATGCGGGCAGCAACGGCGATCTCGAGAGCGCTTTCATCAAATATTGCGTGGAGAACCACCGGCGCTCGAAGTCGCAGATCTTTCAGGATCTGCTGGTGCTGTTCCTGCTCGACGAGAAGCGCGGTGGCTTCTTTGTCGAATTCGGCGCGACCAACGGCGTGAGTCTCAGCAACTCCTTTCTGCTCGAGAAGAGCTACGGATGGCGTGGCATCCTCGCCGAGCCTGCGCGCATCTGGCACAATGCGCTTAAGCAAAATCGCGGCTGCGTCATCGATACACGTTGCGTCTGGGCGCGCAGCGGCGAAACTGTCGAATTCAACGAGGCCTATGAATCGGAATTGTCGACGATCGATCGGTACACCGGCCGCGACAACCACGCGGCCGCGCGGGCGAGCGGCTCGCGTTACCGCGTTGCCACGATATCGCTTAACGATCTGTTGAAGAGCCACAACGCGCCGCGCGAGATCGACTACATATCGATCGATACCGAAGGATCGGAATACGCCATCCTCGAGAATTTCAATTTTGCAGCTTTCGATGTCGGGATCGTAACGGTCGAGCACAACTACGCCGCGCCCGACCGCGAGAACATCGCCGCCCTGCTCCGCGCCAACGGCTTCGCAAGGATTTTCGAGGACTACTCCTTGTTCGACGACTGGTATGTCAACAAGCGCCTGCCTGCCGCAACGGCGGCATAGCAGCGCGCGCCACCAGCGCTCTTAGGCAGCACGTATTTCCGTCAGGAAAGACGAAATCTCGTTCGTCAAGCCCTCGGCACGCTGCGAGAGCTGGCCGATCGTCTCGACCATGCGTGTGGCGGCCTCGCGCGATTGCGCCATCGCCGCACTGACCTCGCTCATCTTGCTTGTTACGAGATGATTGCCCGTCGCCGCCTGCTGGACGTTGCGGGCGATTTCCGCGGTCGCGACGTTCTGCTCCTCGACCGCCGCCGCCACTTCCGTCGCGAGCTTCGTCGTGTCTGCAATCGTTTCGGCAAGACGCCTGATGCGCTCGACGGCGCTTCCGGTCTCGCCTTGGATGCGGGCGATCTGCGCCGCGATCTCGTCGGTCGCCTTGGCCGTCTGGCTCGCGAGCGTCTTCACCTCTGACGCGACGACAGCAAATCCCTTGCCGCTTTCCCCGGCACGGGCAGCCTCGATCGTGGCATTGAGAGCGAGGAGATTGGTCTGGCTCGCGATGTTCTGGATCATATCGATCACCGCGCCGATCTGCTCCGACGCTTCGGCGAGGCTGCTGATCTCGCGCGTGGCCTGGTTCGCCATCTCCTGCGCCTCGGTCGAGATCGCGGCCGAGCGCTCGATGCGCTGACCGATCTCGGTGATCGAGCGCGACAATTCTTCGGCGGCGGTCGCCACGGTCTCGACATTGGCCGCCGCCTGCGCGATCGCGGCGGCGACTGCGGTCGTCTGCTCTTCGACACGCTGCGCGACGGTCGAGGTCGATCCGGCTTGGTCGAGCATCGTGCGCGTCGCATCGTGGAACGATTTGATCACCGTTCCGCTGGCACGGTCGAATTCGCCGGTCGCGGCCTCGATGCGCTCCGCACGGGCTTGCCGCGCCTGTGTTTCAGCCGCGCTCCTCTCGGCAAGCTGCGCGGCTTCAAGCGCATTCTGCCGCAGCGTCTCAATCGCGCCCGCCATCATCCCGATTTCGTCGGTTCGATCGCGCGCCGGAACAACCACCTCGCGATCGCCTTGTGCAAGCCGGCCGATGACGTCGGTCAACGCGACCAGCGGCGATACGATTCGGCGCGTCAAGACCAGGGTGACAGTCACCCCGACGCCGAGGATGAGAAGAAGCGCGACGGCGGCCCCAGCCAGCGATATGGCGGCGCTTTTCTTCTTGTTGCTGACGAAGGACCGCGCAACGGCAAAAGCGGTATCCCGGATCGCGAGCGGCGCGTTGACGCCGGCGAGATGGCGCTGCGCGAAATTGTCCTGATAGGGGTATTCGGTGCCCTTGCGCCCCGCGGCGACGACGCCGCGATAAACCATGTCTGCATCGCCATAGTATTTATCGTGGGCGGCTGCGATCGCGGTATCGAGCGCCGGAATATTGCCGAGGTGTTTGGCCGTGGCCTCGATCGCCTCCCAATTCATGTCCATGCGCATATCGGCCGCGGCAAGCTTCTCGAGCTGATCCGCGGTGAGCGGCTTGCCGGTCTGCATCGGACCGAGGAAGATGCTGACGCGGCGCGACCCGCCATCGCGAATCGCCCACGCGCGGCGCGCCAGCTCGATGAATCCCGATAATTCATTGTCGATCCCGGTTGCGACGAGATCGACATTGTCGGCGATCCGGTCGATCTGCGCGAACAAATCTTCGGTCGTAACGCGGAACTTGGTGTTGAAGGCCGCATAGACTTCCGGGTCGCGCTGCTCGGCGGGTTTCGCCATCACGCCATCCGCCTCGCGGCGCAGCGCTTGCAGCGAATCTTTAACCTTGTTGATTTCGGCGAGCTCGTCCCTGGCACCCGCATAGTTCGAGCCGGCGATCGCCGCGATACTGCGCTCGATCGTGGCGTCCGCATCCTTGCGCGCCGCGTCGAGCTTCGCCAGGTCCTGCGCGCTCGGCGTCGTCTTCGGGTCAAGCGGCTTGGTCATTTGCAGCCGTTCGAAGGTTACTTTTTCGGGAACAAGAAGGACCTGGCTGATCACGTCGATCGCTTCGGTCGCGCGTATTGCCGTGCGATAGTCGGAGGCGGCATCGATGACGAGCTTCAGTGCCGAGCCGGCCGCCAAAACGCCGAGCGCCGACATACAAATAAGAAAAAAGGTGCGAACGCGCATGGACAATGACTCCGAGCGAATTTTTCCGCGTTAAAGCGGAAAATTGTGCAGAGCTGCCCCTTAATTACGCGTTAAATCTTCGCGGTTTGTTCGACCTATCGGGGCGGAAGCTCCGCGAAGCGGACCGAGTAAGCCGAGCCGGCCCCCGCACGCTTGCATTTCGGCATGCATTGCCAAATTTTGATGCATCGCAGATAAACAGCGGTGACGCGGGAAAGGGCGCGGGTACCGCTGCAACGCCTCGGATCGGGCGCTAGAATAAGCATTTCCCAGGTATCGCACGTGTATCGGCGGGCGGTATGATTCCTGCAAGACCCGCGGCGAGAAGAAACTGGCAGCCGCAATCGGAGTGGAGATCGTCATGAAAACAGCGGTGGTCGTCGGCAATCCGAAAGCGAAATCGCGCACGCTTGAGGCGGGCGTGCTGGTTGCGAAGAAGCTGACCGGCAAAGACCCTGATTTCATTCTCGACCTCGTCGATCTCGGCGCGGCGCTCCTCGAATTCGGCAATGCGCGCGTCGCCGAGTCCCTGCAGGCGGTTCAGCGCAGCAATGTCGTCGTCTTCGCGAGCCCGACCTTCAAGGCCACCTATACCGGTCTTCTCAAGCTGTTTCTCGACCAGTTTCCAAGCGACGGTCTTGCCGGCGTCACCGCCTTTCCGGTGATGCTGGGCGCTGGACCGGCGCATGCCTTGGCCCCCGATCTCCTGCTGAAACCGGTGCTGGTCGAATTGGGCGCCATATGCCCCGCGGTCGGCCTCTACCTCATCGACAAGAGTTTCGCCGAGGACCCACGGCTCGATGCCTGGGTCGCGCGCGCCCAGAAACTGCTTCCAGTGACCTTGTGATCCGTGACGTTCTGAGGCCCGCCGCCGATTCCTCACCATTGCCGGTGATCATGCGGTCGCACTTCTCTGCGTCGAGCGCTTGAAGATCGAGCGCGATACCAACCCGCTCGCTTTTTCACGCGAGCCGGTTCAAGCACTGGCTGATCTCTAAATCCGCCGCGCCTATCTTGCCGGGATCCGGGATTGCGCTGCGCTCAATCGATCACGGCGATCGCATTGATCTCGACGAGGCAGCGCGGATCGGTCGCAAGGCGCACGACCTGAACGGTCGTGGTCGCAGGCTTTGCGGCGCCGAAATATTCGGCCCAGACGCGGTTGAGCGCGTCCTGATCCGATAGATCGGTGACGAAGCGATCGGCCGTGACGATATCGGCAAAGCTCGCGCCGACCGCGCTCAAGCCGCGCTTTAGATTCTCGAGCGCAGCCCGCGCCTGCCCTTCCATGTCGCGCGGCATCTTGTCGAACTCCTCCGGCCGGTGCGGATGATGATGATAAACGGGTGCTGCAGTCACCCCGGCCAGATATACCGTGGTCCCGCCCCTCACCTTGATCGCGGGCGCATAGGGCATCCATAAATCCGGCGCATCCGGCCAATGCACATGCTCGATGGTCTTCGGCATCGTCTCACCCTCTGCTGAATTTGCCCAGAAAGCCATTTCGGACCGTAAGGCACCCGATTCCTACGCCAGTGTCATGCAACTGTCATGGCGGATTGCCAAAATCGCGACTGCGTCTCAATCCCAGCGTGGCCCGATGGCGCCACGATACCCATGACTGTAGGGAAGCCTGCGATGAGCCAAGCTACCGGTACGCATGCCCACCATCCGCTTAACGCCGCGCGCACGCCGCGCTGGACCAATCAGATCGGCATGTTCCTCGCCTTTGCCGTCCTGGCGGTCGGCGCTACCTATGCTGGCTCCCAGCTGCTCTCCGATCTGCGCAATGTCCAGACGACGAGTTCGCTCCCCTTCATCCTTCTC
>CAYMNX010000268.1:0-4465 GCA_964391905.1 uncultured Rhizobiaceae bacterium | reverse complement strand
CAATGGCGAGAAGCCGCTCTTCGGGCTTCCCGAAATGCCGAATGTCGGCGAAAGCGATCTTGTCTATATCGCCGCTCGCCACGGGATCCGGCCGGTCGAAGGATATATCTCCTCATCGAATGTCGTCGATTTTCAGCATCTGAAGACGGTCCACGGCATCAAGAATCCGATTCCGACCTCCATTGTCTTCGACGATTACGTCGTGAAAGTGCACCAGGAGGCGCCCGACCGAGTTGCCGATTCGCATCTCTATGGCGCGACGTGGCTCGGCATCCACCTGCGATATCCGAATACGAATGTGCCCGAGCGATTTTTCATGGCGGGGAGCGCCCAAGTCGCGCCGGGACTGTCGGATGCGTTCTATCTGGTCGCGATGCGGCGAAGCGAAGCGGAGAGGCTCGGCTCCGCTGAGACGGACGAGCGCCTTCGTCAACAGATAGCCTATGTCCAAAAGCTCTACTCGGAAGATGAGCCTATTCTGTTCTCGATGCGATTCCGTGGCCGCGGGAAGAGCAAGTTGATCGGGATCGATCAACACTTCGCAAAATTCCTGCAATACGTCGACAGCTATCCGCGCGCCAAGCCCTTCGATGTCTGAAGCGCGCATTCCCATGGTGCGACAATCGCGCCGTTCATCGGCGCCGTGTCGGCATCGACGTCGACAAGCAGGACAAAATGTGAAAGGGCGCAACGATGCGTGAGCGGCATATCGAGGTCGGCGTATTCGTTCCGCCGCATCATCCCAACCGTGAAAACGTCGCGCTCGCGATGCGAAGAGATTTGGCGCTTGCCGAATGGCTTGACGAATTGGGATATGCGGAATTCTGGCTCGGCGAGCATCATTCCGGCGGCTTTCAAATCTACGGAACGCCAGAATTATTCATTGCTGCGGCGGCGGAGCGCACGCGCCGCATTCGGCTCGGGGCGGGCGTGATCTCTCTGCCCTATCACAACCCTTTGATTGTCGCGGATCGCATTGTGCAGCTCGACTATCAGACACGCGGCCGCGCCATGTTTGGATTTGGGCCGGGTGCGCTGGTATCGGACGCTCATATGTTGGGGATTCCAATTTCGGATTCTCGCGATCGGATGGCTGAGGGGCTCGACGTCGTCGTTCGTCTGCTGGACGGCGAAACCGTGACGGCGCAGTCGGACTGGTACACGCTGCGCGACGCGCGCTTGCATCTAGAGCCTTTCACGCAGCCACGCCCGACATTGGCGGTCGCTAGCTTGCGAACCCCGACGGGCGCGCTGACCGCGGCTCGCTACAACATGGCTCTGCTGTGTGCGAACGCCGCCGGCGTCAAGGATGCCTGGCGGATCGCGAGCGAAACCGCTCCAAAATACGGGCATATTTTCGACCGGAGACAGATTCGCGTGGTCGGAAGCTTCCACCTCGCCGAGTCGCGCGAGGATGCGCTCAAACAGGTGAAATTCGGCATCGATGACTACATCGATTATCTCCATGTTATTCGTCCTCCGACCTCGGATGACAAGAAGTCGGCCGGGGATCCCATCGAGCAGGTGCTCGCTGCGCGCGGCGGCATCATCGGAACGCCCGATGATGCGATTGTCGCTCTCGAGAAACTATGGGAGCAGACCGGCGGGTTTGGTTGCCTGCTCCTCTCCGGAACGAACTGGATGAATTTCGAAGCGACAAAGAAATCATACGAACTTTTCATGCGTTACGTGCTGCCGAGATTCAACGGTCAGAACCGGCGGCGCGACGCCTCGCTGCACTGGATGAAGGACAACGCGACTGCCTTTAGCGACATTCGCGATCGAGCGGCCGAGCAGGCGATGAGCAAGGGGAAATAAAGAGAATACGCGTACCGTTCGCGCCCCATGAAGGCGCACACCAAAGCACATTTAAATAAGGGAGGGATAGGTGGAGACGTCAACGCAATCCATCGATGCGGTGCTCGAACGTCCCGAGCTGGGCTCCTACCGTTGGACGATTTACGCCATCTGTGCCGCACTTCTGGCCCTCGAGGGCTATGACGGCTATCTCGTCTCGAACCTCGCTCCCGTTATCGCTCGCGGACTTTCCGTACCGGTTGCCGCGATGGGGGCGGTCTTCTCCGCGCAGGCAGTCGGCTTTGCCGCGGCCTATTACACCATCCCGCTGGTCGCCGACCTGGTAGGGCGGCGGAGCGTTATCATCATTTGCGCCGCGTTGTTTGCCCTCTTGACTTATGCGACGACGCAGGTTGACACATTCCATTCATTCGTGATCGTCCGAGCTCTTGCCTTCGTTGCGCTCGGGGGCGCCGTGCCGAACATCGTCGCGCTGGCGGCTGAGTTCTTGCCGAAGGCGCGACACGGCTCATTACTCACCTGGCTTTTTGTCGGGCACGGCCTCGGCGCTGCCGCCGCGGGGTGGATTGGTTCGTTTCTTATTTCACATTATTCGTGGCACGTTCCTTTTTGGATCGGAAGCGCGGCGTTGTTGGCGGCGGTTCCTTTCCTTCACCTCTATCTCCCCGAATCATGTCGTTACCTCGTCGCCAAGAACAACCGGGATCCGCGTATCGGCCAAACCCTGCGGAAGATCGCCCCGACTTTCAGGGCGACGGACGGTATCACCTATATAACCGCAGAGGCGAAAGCCCGCGGAATACCTCTCACGGGTCTCTTCCGTGACGGCAGGTTGAGGCTCACCCTGCTGCTATGGATCGCCAATGCGGCGACATTCTACACCGCGGCCACGCTGACGGCCTGGTTGCCGAGCTTCCTCAGCGTCCTTGGCGGCTTGGACTTCAGGCTTGCCGTCAGGATGGCTTCGTTATCGGCCTTCGGCTCCATTTGCGGCCCGTTCTTGCTGGGACTGCTGACGAAGGGAATCGGCCGCGTGCGCGCCTTGGTCGTCACCGTGCTTGCCGGCGGAATCGTCATGTGCCTCATGGGCAGCGTCGCAGAATTGCCTTCGCTGGGCTGGCTCTTCGGCTTTTGCTTTGGCCTATTCGTTATCGGCGGGCAGGCGGGACTCAATTCGCTGAATGCTTCGAGCTATCCGACGGCGATGCGGTCGACCGGAATCGGGTGGGCCGCCGGCGCCGGTCGTGTCGCCTCGGCGATCGGGCCCGGTGTGGCAGGCGCTATGCTCGCTGCCCATTGGTCGCCCGACGCGATCTATGTGTCGACGTCGCTGCCGATGTTTCTGGCGGGCGGTGCCCTCGCGCTTCTCTTTCTTCTCGGCAAAGAAAGCGACCCGGCCGAACAACACCCGCAGAGGATTGAACTCGGCACCGATCAGCGCCTATCCGTGTCGCGCGCAGCGGCTCGGGATTAGTCGTCATCCCAGTGGGCTTGCCCTCCAAATGATGCGGCCCGCGTGCCGAGGGCTCGCGGGCCGCATCGCGCGAGGAGGGCGCGCCTCAGTGAAGGTTGCTCTGGGCGGCGACGTCGTTGCTGTTGAGGGCTTCGGCACTCGCATTGCCGCCGATGCTGACGGCCGTTCCGACCGCGGTCTGCACGGTCGGCGCGCTGTTGAGCTGGAATACCGGCCCCTTCTTGCCGCCGAGGCCGGCATTGCCTTGGCCGACGAGGTTCGTGTTGACAGATGCTGCATCGGCCGTGCCGCCGACGCTCAACGCGGCGCTCAGCGCCGTCGAGACGCTATAGGCGCTGTTCGATTGCGGGCCCGACTTTCCCGAGAAGTGCAGATTGCTCTGACCGACCGCATTGTTGTTGAGCGACAAGGCGCCGGCCGATCCGCCGAAGCTCAAGCCGTTGCCGACCGCGACCTGATGGGTCGGGGCCGTGTTGTATTGGCCGGCCGAAGCCGAGAGAAGCGGAACGATGAGCAGCACAATGGCTGTCGTGCCGGAGAGCAGGGGGTGGCGTAGCATGCGAGTATCCTTTCGTCTGGCTTGGAGCGAGGCGCTCCGGTCTTGTTGCATCGATCAGCCTATCCGCAGCGTCGCGCGCGGGATGTGAGCCAGCCGACGCGCCTGCATATTTACCGTCAGTTGCTGCGCGGGCTGACTTCGCTGTTGATCGCGACGGCCTGCGCCGTGCCGCCGATGCTGGTCGCGTCGCTGACCGCGGTTTGACTCGATTTCGTCGCGTCCTTTCCATTGCCTCCGTTGCCGTGATGATGCGAGGCGTGGCCGACCCCGGCCGACGCGGTCGCATTGCCGGTGGGGCTGACGGCGGTGCTCGTCGTCACCTGCTGCTTGACGATGTTGTTATCGCCGATATTGACCGAGCTATTGGGCGCGTTGACCGTCAGCGATTGCGAGTTATCGACGAATTGCTGGAACACCGGATCGCTGCTGATCCTGGTATTGCGCCGGCGAAGCGAATTGGCGAGGGACAGAGCGGCGTCCGGCGCGACGAGGGGCCCCTGCGAAAGCGCGCCCGCGGGGTTGGCGAGGTTCGAGCTGACCACCCCTCCGTTGGTGAGGTTGAGCAGCCGAAGCTGCTGCAGCTGCTGCACCCGTGCGAGAACATGATCGAGGAC
>CAYMNX010000267.1:0-2413 GCA_964391905.1 uncultured Rhizobiaceae bacterium | reverse complement strand
CGGAGATGGTGATGCCGGGGGACAACGTGTCGATGGAGATCGAGCTGATCGCGCCGATCGCCATGGACGAGGGCCTGCGCTTCGCCATCCGCGAGGGCGGCCGCACCGTCGGCGCCGGCGTCGTCGCAAAAATCATAAAGTGAAGTAAGGGGTCATTTCCGCGGGCGGCGATGGGCCGCAAGTCATTCGCCGTCCCGCGTCAAGGAACAAGCCATGGCACTCGACAACCAGAATATCCGGATCCGCCTCCGGGCCTATGATCATCGCGTTCTCGATCAATCGACGAGCGAGATCGTCAATACCGCGAAGCGGACCGGCGCGCGGGTGCGCGGGCCCATTCCCTTGCCGACCCGCATCGAGAAATTCACGGTGCTGCGGTCGCCGCATATCGACAAGAAGTCGCGCGAGCAGTTCGAGATCCGCACGCATAAGCGGGTGATCGACATCGTCGACCCGACGCCACAGACAGTAGACGCGCTGATGAAGCTCGATCTCGCTGCCGGTGTGGACGTCGAGATCAAGCTCTGAGGGTCAAGTCATGCGTACCGGCCTCATCGCCCAGAAATTGGGCATGACCCGACAATTCACCGAGACGGGGGATCATGTGCCCGTGACGGTGCTGAAGGTCGACAATTGCCAGGTGGTGGCCGTGCGCACCGCCGAAAAGGACGGCTATACCGCGGTTCAGCTCGGCGTGGGCAAGGCCAAGGTCAAGAATGTGAGCCAGGCGCTGCGCGGCCATTACGCCAAGGCGAAGATCGAGCCCAAGGCGAAGCTCGTCGAGTTTCGCGTCACGCCCGACGCGCTGCTCGAAGTCGGGGCCGAGGTGACGGCGGCGCATTTCGTCCCCGGTCAATTCGTCGATGTCGTCGGCATCACCAAGGGGCGCGGCTATTCCGGCGTCATGCGGCGATGGAATTTCGGCGGCTTGCGCGCGACCCACGGCGTCTCGATCTCGCACCGGAGCCACGGCTCGACCGGTCAGCGCCAGGATCCGGGCAAGGTCTTCAAGAACAAGAAGATGGCCGGTCATTACGGCGTCGAGCGCGTGACGACGCAGAATTTGAAGATCCTTGCGACCGACGCCGAGCGCGGTCTTCTTTTCGTCGTCGGCGCCGTGCCCGGCTATGACGGCGCCTACGTCCTGGTGAAGGACGCGGCCAAGCGCGCCGCGCCGAAGGATCTGCCTTTCCCGGCCGCCTTGCGCCAGGTCGCGGCCGCCGCGGCGGGAGCCTGAGTCCCATGCAACTCAAAGTCACGAATCTCGAGAACAAAGAAGTCGGCAGCATTGACCTCGCCGACGATATCTTCGCGCTGCCCGAGGTGCGCCGCGACATCCTCGCGCGCATGGTCAATTGGCAGCTGGCCAAGCGCCGCGCCGGCACGCACAAGACAAAGGGCATCAGCGAGATCCAGGGCACGACCAAGAAGCCGTGGCGGCAAAAGGGCACGGGCCGCGCGCGCCAGGGCTCGCTGCGCTCGCCGCAATTCCGCGGCGGCGCCACGATCTTCGGCCCGGTCGTCCGCAGCCACGAATTCGGCCTGCAGAAGAAGGTGCGGCGTCTCGCGCTCAAGAACGCGCTGACGGCGAAGCAGAAGGACGGCAAGCTCGTCGTGCTCGATAAGGCCTCGCTCACGGATCCGAAGACGCGGGTTCTAGCCAAGCAATTCGAGACCCTCGGCTGGACCTCGGTGCTCATCATCGACGGCCCGACGCTCGACGAGAATTTCGCGCGCGCGGCGCGCAACCTGCCGGGCATCGATGTGCTGCCGCAGCAAGGCGCCAATGTCTACGATATCCTGCGTCGCGACACGCTCGTCCTGACGCGCGATGCGGTTCAGCATCTGGAGGCGCGACTCAAATGAGCCGATTCCGTTTCATTCCGCGCGCCACGCCGAAGCTGTCGCGCGAAGCGATGTACGATCTCGTGATCGCGCCGGTCATCACCGAGAAGGCGACGATGGCTTCGGAGCACAATCAGGTCACCTTCCGCGTGCCGCTCGAGGCCGACAAGCGCGCGGTCAAGGCGGCGGTCGAGGGTCTCTTCAATGTGAAGGTGACGGCGGTCAACACCATTCGCGTGAAGGGCAAGCTGAAGCGCTTCCGTGGCCGGCCGGGACGGCGTTCCGATTACAAGAAAGCGATCGTCACCCTCGCCGAGGGCTCGAAGATCGATGTGACGACAGGGGTCTGACGAGGATGGCACTCAAAACCTTCAAGCCGACGAGCCCCGGGCGGCGCCAGCTGGTGCTGGTGGATAAGAGCGATCTATGGAAGGGCGGGCCGGTCAAGTCGCTGACCGAAGGCAGGCGCGAGAAAGGCGGCCGCAACAATCACGGCCGCATCACCGTGCGCTGGCGCGGCGGCGGCCATAAGCAGCGCCTGCGGACGATCGATTTCAAGCGGCGTAAA
>CAYMNX010000266.1:0-2873 GCA_964391905.1 uncultured Rhizobiaceae bacterium | reverse complement strand
GTCTTGCTGCGCCAAGGCGGAAAGGCCGAGGCGCAGCGCCGCCGGACCGAGACGATACTGGCCGCCGATCGTATCCTGGGCGACGAGGCCGACGCGGCTCAGGCTGACGAGATAGAAATGCGCCTTGCTGGCGGTCATCCCGCAGGCTTGCGCGATCTTCGTCAGGGAAAGCGGCCCGCCTGCGCGCTCGATGCATTCGAGAACGGAAAAGCCGAGCTCGATCGACTGAATGCCTTTCCTCTGCCCAACGCCGATGGTCGCCATCGCCTCGCCGGTTGACTCCAATTAGATTGGATGAATACAATTCTATAAAACGAAGGCGGGGTCAATCGCGATGAGCCTTGGGTCCCCGCGGAGGAAGCGCAAATATTCCGCGCCATCACTGTCCGCTCTCGTGAAGGAAGATTCGCATGGAACGCACCAGCCCGCCCTTTCGCGCCGACCATGTCGGGAGTCTGCTCCGGCCGTCTTGGCTTATCGAAGCGCGGCAGAATTTCAACGCCGGCAAGATCACGCGCGAGGCGCTGCGGCCGCTCGAGGATCGCGCGGTACGCGAAGTCGTCGCGATGCAGGAGGAGATCGGCCTGCGCTCCATCACCGATGGCGAATTTCGCCGCCAGACTTATCTGACCGAGTTTCTCAATCCCATCGGCGTCGAGCTCTTGCAGCGCAAGAGCGAGGACCTCGTCTATCACGACGACCACGGCGGCACCGTTCCTGCGACCAAGGCCGTGGTCAATCGCCGGATCGAGTGGAAATCCTCGGTCAATGTCGATGCGTTCGCCTTCTTGAAGTCGATCACGCGCGGCACGCCCAAGGTCACGCTGCCGGCGCCGACGCAGGTTCATCTCTTTGCGGGAACGGACGGGATCAGCAAGGCGATCTATCCCGATATCGAGCGATTCTGGGACGACATGGTCGCCGCCTACCATGCCGAGCTGAAGGCGCTGGGCGATGCCGGCTGTACCTATGTACAGCTCGACGAGACTTGTCTGCCCAAGCTCGCCGATCCCGAGATCCAGCAAGTGATCGCGCGCCGCGGCGAGGATTGGCGCGCCGTCGTGCATAAATATGCCGATGTGATCAACCGGATCCTCGACGGCGCGCCCGCGGGCATGCACGTCGCCATTCATCACTGCCGCGGCAACAATGCGGGCCTGTGGCAGGCGCAAGCGGGATACGACGCCGTCGCCGAGATCATCTTCAACGAAGTGCGGGCGAAATCCTATCTGCTCGAATACGATTCGCCGCGCGCCGGCGATTTCGCGCCCTTGCGCTTCATGCCCAAGGACAAGGTCGCGGTCTTGGGCCTTGTCTCGACCAAGAGCACCAGGATCGAAACGGTGGACGAGCTTACATCGCGCATCGACGAGGCCAGCAAATACATGCCGCTCGATCAGCTCTGTCTCGGACCGCAATGCGGCTTCTCCTGCGGCTTCGCCGGATCGCCCATGACTTATGACAGCCAGACGCAGAAGCTGCAGCGCATCGTCGAGGTCGCGCGCGCGGTTTGGAACGCGTGACGCGATACCCGGGAGCGAGGATCGGCGCCCATGTCGCACCCTGTTCATATCGTCGGCAGCGTCCCCTTGGCGAATGCCGAGGACGTCTTCACGACCGTCGGCGCCACGCTGGGGCCGTATCTCAAGCGCCTCCCCGATGGCGAGACCGGCGAGCGCTTGAGCTGGGTCGGCTGGCTGGGCCGCGTCTTCGCGCAAAGCCCGGTCTTGGAATTGTCGGACGATACCTGGCGCGTCCATGAGGCGGCGACCCTCCACCGGCGCTACCGGCTGAAACAAGGCGCCGCGATCGCCGATTTCCATATCGACAAGCTGCCCTATGGCGATTTCGCGCAGGATTCATACGGCGTTTTTCGCCGGTTGCGCGATGCCGGGAAGATTCCGCCGGGCGTCAAATTCCAGGTCGATTTCGCGCCGGCCCATTCGGCGGCGCGCTCGAATGTCGTCGATGAGATTCTCCCTGCCGTCGAGCCGATCTTCAACGATGCCATCCTGCGCGAGATCGACCGGATCGCTGCCGTCATTCCGCATCAAGATCTCGCTTTTCAGTTCGACGCGGCCTCGGCCGTCTTCGCGATCTTGCAGCGCGGCGATTTCGGCCGCCATGGCAAGACCAAGGATGAGGCCGCGGGGCACTTCACCGAGATCCTCGCCGCGCTCGGCAATCGCGTGCCGGCCGATGTCGATCTCCTCTATCATTTCTGCTACGGCGACAATAATCACCGGCATTCCGTCGAGCCCGTCGATATGGGCGACATGGTGGATATGGCCAATCGCCTGACCCAGGCAGTGCGCCGGCCGATCCAGCTCATCCACATGCCGGTGCCGCGCGATCGTGCCGATGACGCCTATTTCGCGCCGCTGCGCCGGCTGAGGCTCGGCGCGGCGACGGAGATCGCGCTCGGGCTCGTTCATCTGACCGGCGGCATCGACGGGGTGAAGGGCCGGATGGCGACGGCGCGCCGCTATCTTCCCGCCTTCGCGATCGCGACCGAATGCGGCTTCGGCCGGCGCAAGCCCGAAACCATCCCCGAGCTCCTGCGCATCCATGCCGAAGCGGCCGCGCTCGATTAAAGTCCAGCGGCGGGTTGGCTAGACGGCCGGCGTTAGGCTCATGGGCATCAGATCGCGGCGCGCCAATCCTGCGGCGCTTCGCAAAGGAAGACCGAAAGATCGGGTTGTGGCGGCCGCGATCCTGCCTCGAAGAACATTTCCGCCACCCAGCCGCGATGGTAGGAGCCGTGCGTCACGAGATGCATGAACATCTCGCCGCGCTTCATCGAACCCGTGTTGCCGTTGACGAAAGTGAAAGGCACATTCTCGTCAAGCGCCGCTTCGTTCTGCGTCGCCACC
>CAYMNX010000265.1:0-1902 GCA_964391905.1 uncultured Rhizobiaceae bacterium | reverse complement strand
ACCTTGTAGGGCGTGAGCAGGCGGCCGCGCCCGCCGATCACCGCCTCGATGCCGGCCTTCTGCTCGGGCGTCAGCTTCTCTTCGGGAATCTCCAGGATACGGCTCGGTCCGGCATCGCTCATAGGGCCCTCCTCTTATATCGAAGCTCTCGTCGCCGCGGCGCGAATTCCCCGCAAGCGCGCTATTGATACAAGCAACGCGCTTTGACGACCAGTGGCATGCTCCTTTGCGGCGGAATCTTGGCGCACTGCAATATCCCCGTGATCGAAGGCGTCACGGATCCTTGGTTCGATTTACAGGGTTGCCGATCGCCGTCGCTTCTGCGTAAGCTCGATCGATGCAATTCGGACTCTTCGGCGGCGCGCGGTCGCGGGGCGGCGGCCCGATCGGCGACAATCAGGGCGGCGACAGCCAGGGCTATCGCGACTACATCAATTATGTGCGCGAGGCCGAGGATCTCGGCTTTCACAGCGTGTTCGTCGTCGAGCATCATTTCACCGGCGTCGGCCAGGTCTCGGCCTCGCTCGGCCTACTCTCCTACCTTGCCGCCTGCACCAGCCGCATCCGGCTCGGCACCGCCGTCGTGGTGCTGCCCTGGCACAATCCCGTGCTCGTCGCCGAGGCTGCGGCGACGGTCGATCTGCTATCGAACGGGCGGCTCGATTTCGGCGTCGGCAAGGGCTATCGCGACGTCGAGTTCAGCGGCTTTTGCGTGCCGATGGCGGAGGCGACCGAGCGCTTCGATGAAGCGATGGATGTCATCCGCAAGGCCTGGACCGCGACCGGCCGCTTCTCGCATCACGGCAAGCGCTGGAACTATGACAATGTCGTGGTCGAGCCCGCGCCGGTGCAGCGTCCGCACCCGCCCTTCTGGCTCGGTGCCGGCAGCGAGGAATCGATCCGGCGCGCCGCGCGCGAAGGCTACAATCTGCTGCTCGATCAGATCGCGCCGGTCGATCTGACGATCGAGCGCGTCGCCATGTTCCGCGAGGAATGCCTCAAGGTCGGCCGCGCCTATGACCCGGTCATGGTCGGCACGACGCGGGGGCTGCAAATGATGCGCAACAAAAGCGAGCGCGAGAAGGCGCTCGCGATGCGCCTCGGCATGCTGAAGAACATCGGCAGCCTGGCGCGCGGCCCCGGCGCCGAGCGCTATGCGCAGCTCAAGGACTATGCCGGGCCGCCGATCGAATTCGACGACGCGCCGCTCCTCGGCACGCCCGACGAGATCATCGCGCGGCTGAAGAAGCTCGAGGCCGGCGGTGTCGAGCACATCCTTCTGGTCGATCCGACCGGCTCGATCGCAACGCTTCAGACCTTCGCCAAAGAGGTCATGCCGGCTTTCGCCGCCAAAAGTCCGGCCCGCGTCTCCTAAGCCAATACTGCACCGCTCATGCGTCTCCTCATCGTGTTGACGTGCTGCCTCATGGCTGGATGCAGCGCCTTCAAGCAATCCTCGGCGGCAGCCTGTCCGCTACCCGCGGAGCAGACCTTCACCATCGTCGAATTCTTTTTCGGCCGCGACATTCCCGGGCGCGGGCCGCTGACGGAGGCGGAATGGGCCGATTTCGCGGCGCACAGCCTCACCGACGAATTTCCCGACGGCTTCACGGTGCTCGATGGCGCGGGGCAATGGTTCGATCAGCGCAGCGGCAAGCTCATTCACGAAGCCAGCAAGATCGTCATCGCTGCCGCCGATCCGGAATCGGATCTCGCCAGCCGCATCGGCGCCGTGACCCAAGCCTACCGCACGCAGTTCCATCAGCAATCTGTCGGCGTCATCACCAGCAACGCCTGCGGTGCTTTCTGACGACCATTACTGTCGGAATGCAAAATCGGGGCGTCCGTCCCGTGGCCGCGATGTGCCGTGTGCTGACCCCAGGGGAAGGGGCCGGGCCTTCG
>CAYMNX010000264.1:0-20303 GCA_964391905.1 uncultured Rhizobiaceae bacterium | reverse complement strand
GACATCATCCGCTTCCACTGCGTCTATTGGCCGGCCTTCCTCGCGGCTGCCGATCTACCCTTGCCGAAGCGCGTCTTCGGCCATGGCTGGTGGACGGTCGAAGGGCAGAAGATGTCGAAATCCTTGGGCAACTTCATCACGCCCAAGGAGCTCGTCGATAAATACGGCGTCGATGCGGTGCGCTATTTCATGCTGCGCGAGCTGCCCTTCGGCAGCGACGGCGACTTCTCGCATCGCGCCATGGTCGGGCGCATCAATGGCGATCTTGCCAATGATTTCGGCAATCTCGCCCAGCGCGTTTTGAGCTTCATCAACAAGAATGCCGGCGCCAAAGTGCCCGAGCCGGCGAAATTCGCGGCGACGGACGAGGCCTTGCTTGCGGCGGCGCGGGGCCTCTTGCCGAAGCTGCGCGCCGAATATGCCGACCAGGCCTTCCATCGTGCGCTCGAGGCGCTCTGGCAAGTCGTCTCCGACGCCAATCGCTATGTCGATCTCGAAGCGCCTTGGAGCTTGCGCAAGAGCGATCCGGCGCGCATGGCGACCGTCCTCTACGTCCTGGCCGAGACGCTGCGGCATCTCGCGATCCTGACGCAGCCGGTGATCCCCAGCGCTGCGGCGAAATTGCTCGATCAACTCGGCATTCCCCCAGATCGCCGCAATTTCGCTGCGCTCGCGACGCCGCTCGCGCCCGGCACGGCGCTCCCCAAGCCCGAGGGCATCTTCCCGCGCTATGTCGAAGAGGTTGCCGGTTGATGCTTGTCGATTCGCATTGCCACTTGGATTTCGCCGAAGAAGCCGAGCGGCCGGGCATTGTCGCCCGGGCGCGCGCCGCCGGGGTGAAATCGCTCGTCACCATCTGCACCAAGATAAATGAATTTCCGGTCGTGCGCTCGATCGCCGAGGCCGACCCCGACATTTGGTGCTCGGTCGGCATTCATCCGCATGAGGCGCAAACCGAGCCGGAGACGGCGGCGGATACGCTGGTGGGGTTCGCGCGCCATCCGAAAGTCATTGGCATCGGCGAGACCGGGCTCGACTTCCATTACGAGCACAGCCCGCGCGAGAAGCAGGCGGAGGTGTTCCGCGCCCATATCGCCGCGGCCGGCGAGGCGGGCCTGCCGCTGATCGTCCACACGCGCGACGCCGATCCCGAGACCATCGCGATTCTCGAGGAAGAGCGGGCGCATCCGGGCGTCATCCACTGCTTCAGCACCGGCCGCGCCTTGGCCGAGCGCGCGCTGGAGCTCGGCTTCTACATCTCGCTGTCGGGCATCGTCACCTTCAAGGCCGCGGAAGAGCTGCGCGCGATCGCCCGCGATCTGCCGCTCGATCGCCTGCTGGTCGAGACCGACGCGCCGTACCTCGCGCCGGTGCCGTTGCGCGGCAAGCGCAACGAGCCCTCCTTCATCACCCATACGGCGGCGCTGGTCGCTGAGCTGAAGGGCGTCACGCCGGAAGAGCTGGGGCGCATCACGACCGAGAATTTCTTTCGCCTCTTCACCAAGGCGACGCCGCCGGCGGCAAGCTGATGCGAATCACCATGTTGGGCAGCGGCCCGTCCTGGGGCGTGCCGCGGATCGGCGGCGACTGGGGCGCGTGCGATCCGGCGAACCCCAAGAACCGCCGGCGCCGCGTGTCGATCCTGGTGGAGGAGGGCAGCGCGGTGGTGTTGGTCGACACCCCGCCCGATCTGCGCGAGCAGCTGCTCGACGCCGAGGTTAAGCGGCTCGATGCCGTACTTTTTACCCACAGCCATGCGGATCACACCCACGGCATCGACGATCTGCGCTCGATCAACCGCATCATGGCAAAGCCGCTGCCGATCTATGCCGATCCCTTGACGATGGCGGAGATCAAGGCACGCTTCCGCTACATCTTCGCGCCGGTCGATCCGGAGATGAAGGCCGCGTTCTACAAGCCCGCGGTCGAGCCGCACGAGATCGACGGCCAGTTCACGGCGGCGGGAATCCCCGTCGTGCCTTTCGTTCAGGACCACGGATTCTCGAAGACCTTGGGCTTCCGCTTCGGACGCTTTGCCTATTCGACCGATGTCTTCGCGCTCGACGAGGCGGCCTTCGCCGCGCTCGACGGCGTCGAAGTCTGGATCATCGATTGCATCCGTCGCGCCCCGCATCCGACTCACAGCCATTTGGAGCGCACGCTCGCCTGGATCGAGCGCGTGAAGCCGCGCCGCGCCTATTTCACCCATATGGATCAGACGCTCGATTACGAGACCCTGAAGCGCGAGCTGCCCGCGGGCGTCGAGCCGGGCTATGACGGGCTTGTGATCGAGCTCTGATCTGGCGCTCATTCCGCCCGGCCCGCGATCATGGCGACGCCCAGCGACTCAGGTTCGATAGTGCGGGCGATTGACAGACATTCCGCAATGCGGTTTCGTGGCCTTGGAACGGGGAGAGAGCCACATGCGCGGGATGAGGTTGGGGTTTGCCACGATGCTCGCGCTGGCAGCGGCCCTCGTCGCGGCCTCGGCCGATCCGCTGAAGATCCGTGTCGGACACGGCCCTTCGGCGGAGGACAACCTCTGGCTGATGAAGGCGCGGCCCGATCTCGGCGCCCATCAAGGCAAAGCTTATACGCTCGACTTCGCGCTCTTTCGCGGTTCCGAGCCGCGCTTCAAGGCGTTCGAGGCCGGCGAGCTCGACCTCACCACCGGCAGCGCCGCGTCGATGCTGTTCGCCGCGTCGAAAGGCGTCGATCTTCGGATCATCGCCTCGATCTCTATGGATAGCGACAAGGGCTATGTCACGCCCTATCTCGTGAAAGCGGATGCGGCGATCCGCAGCCTTCAGGATCTGAAGGGCAAGACTCTCGGCATCAACGGCTACAAGTCCGATGTCGAGCTGACGGAGCGGCGCGCGCTCGAGAAGGCGGGGCTCGATCCCGATCACGACGTCAAATTCGCCGTCGTCGGCTTTCCCAACATGGGCAATGCGGTACGCTCCGGGCTCATCGATCTCGGCTGCTTTCCCTTGCCCTTCGGCTTCAACGAGATGAAGCAGGGCGGCTTGCGCAAGCTCTTCGACGCGCGCGAGATATCGGGCGAGGACGATTATCTCGAAGTGCTCGCAACCCACCCCGATTTCATCGCGGCGCATCGCGACGTGCTGCGCCTCTTCATCGCCGATTTCATCGCCACCACGGTCTGGTACAACGCGCATCTCAAGGAAGCGCGCGAGGCCTTGATCAAATCGCAGATGGTGCTGCTGAAGCCCGAGGAATTTCTCGACTCGCCCGATTTCTACCGCGACCCGACCGCCAAGATCGATTTGAAGATTTTGGCCCGCCAGCAAGACGTCCTGCTGCAGCATCGCTTCCAGGAGACCGCGGTCGATCTTCCGCACCTTGTCGATGCAACGCTCGCGCCGTGAGGTTCGGGACGCGTGAGTGAGCCTCGGTTGAATCCGCTTCTCGAAATCGAGCATGTCGTCAAGCAATTCAGCCGCCAGGGCCGAACCGTGCGCGCCATCGACGGCGTCGATTTGAGCGTAAAAGAAGGCGAGTTCCTGACGATCGTCGGTCCCTCGGGCTGCGGCAAGACCACGCTCCTCCACATCCTGGGCGGCTTCGTGCCGGTCGAAAGTGGCGCGATCCGCCTCGATGGCAAGCCGATCACCGGCCCCGGGCCGGATCGCGGCGTGATCTTTCAGGAATATGCGCTTTTCCCGTGGCGCACCGCCCATGGCAACGTGGTCTGGCCGCTCGAGATCAAGGGCATGGACAAGCGCGAGCGCACCGAGATAGCCGATCGCTATCTCGATCTCGTGCATTTGAAGAGCTTTCGCGATCACTACCCGGCGGAGCTTTCGGGCGGCATGAAGCAGCGCGTCGCCTTGGCCCGCGTGCTGGTGCTCGATCCGCGCATCCTCTTGATGGACGAGCCTTTCGGCGCGCTCGATTCCCAGACCCGCGAGCTGATGCAGGAAGAGCTGCTCGATATATGGGACAAGACGGGCAAGACCGTGATCTTCATCACCCATGACATCGACGAGGCGGTCTATCTCTCGGACCGCGTCGTCGTCATGACGGCGCGACCGGGACGGATCAAGGAGGATCTGCGCATCGACCTGCCCCGTCCGCGCGGCTTGGCGGTGAAGAAAAGCGAAGCCTATGCCG
Organism: uncultured Rhizobiaceae bacterium; assembly: GCA_964391905.1. Taxonomy (GTDB): domain Bacteria; phylum Pseudomonadota; class Alphaproteobacteria; order ATCC43930; family CGMCC-115725; genus CAIKMD01. Next base: position 16,169 of record CAYMNX010000264.1, on the reverse strand, counting down.
GTTACCGCAACCGGCTCTGGGATCTGCTTCATGTCGAAGTGATCGCGGCGCGCCGCGAGACCCCGGGATGAGCGCGGGAAATCCGCAACGCCTCGTGCATGTCGCCAAGGGTCTCGCTGTTCCCGCAGCGATCCTCGTGCTGTGGGAGATCTATGCGCAGAGCGGTGCGGCACCACGTTATATCGTCGCGCCCAGCGCCATCGCCGCGACGCTCTGGCAGATGGTCGCGAACGGCACGATCTTCATCCATACCGGCAAGAGCGTGGCGAGGGCAGGGGTCGGCTTCGTCCTCGGCTCCTTCTTCGGCATCATCGCGGGGCTCGCCGCGGGTGTCATGCGCCCGGTCGAGGATTTCTACGATCCCGTCATCTCCGTCACCTATCCGGTGCCGAAGATCGCGCTCTTACCGCTGATCTTCAGCTGGTTCGGCATCGGCGATCTCTCCAAGATCGTCATCATCACCATGGCGGTGTTCTACCCGACCTTCATCGCCGCTTTTTACGGCGCGAAGAGCGTCGAGCGCGTGCTCGTCTGGTCGGCGCGCAATATGGGCGCGACGCGGACGCAGATCTTCTTCCGCGTCGTCGCGCCCGCGGCCTTGCCGCAGATCTTCAACGGGCTGCGCATCGGCCTTGCTCTGAGCTTCATCATCATGGTGACGTCGGAGCTGGTCGCCGCCAATCAAGGCCTCGGCTATCTCATCGGCGCGGCGCAAGAGTCTCTGCGCTTCGACATCATGTATGTCGCGCTCCTGGTGATCGGCGTCTTGGGCTTCAGCGCCGATCGCGGCATGGGGCTGTTGCGGCGACGGCTCCTCGCGGGGCAAAGCCTCGGCACCGAAGGCGAGCATGGCTAGCATCGTGCGCATCGCTCGGCGCTGGTATTCGATCCTGCTGCTGCTCGCGCTCTGGGAGGCGATCGCGCGCTCGGGCCTCGTGACGCCGCGGCTCGTGCCGAGCCTTGTCGTCATCGGCGAAGCGTTCTGGCGCGCGCTCGTCTCGGGCGATCTGCTTTATCACAGCGGCATCAGCCTCTTTCGCGCGCTCGGCGGGTTCTTTCTCGCCGTGATCGCCGGCTGCGGCCTGGGTGCCGCCATGGCGCGCAACCGGCTCGTCGATGCGCTGTTCGAGCCGGTCTTCTCCTTCGGCTTCCCAATTCCGCGGATCGCCCTTTACCCGATCTTCATTTTCATCTTCGGCCTCGGCAATGGCTCGAAGCTGGCGCTGGTTTTTTTGGAAGGCATGTTTCCGATCACGCTGCACACTTATCAAGGCATCCGCTCGGTAGAGAGCAAGCTCATTTGGGCCGGCAGCTCCATGGGCGCTTCGGAGCGCCAGCTGTTCTGGCGCGTGCTGGTGCCGGCAGCGCTGCCGATGATCTTCACGGGCTTCCGCATCGCGCTGCCGGTAGCGCTCATCATCGTCGTCTCGACCGAGATCATCGGCGAGAGCGTGGGGCTCGGCTATTTCATCAATTTCGCCTCGGCGTCCTTCGACAACGCCAAGGCGATGGCCGGCATCGTTGCCGTCGCGATCATCGGCTTTGCGCTCGACCGCGGGCTCGTCTGGCTGCGGAACCGGGTCGTGTTCTGGCAGCCGGAAGCAGCGGAGCTCCATGCCTGAGGTTCATCTCCTCTTTCCCAAAGAATCCCGTTTCGCAGGGAGTTGCTGGGTGAGTGGGCGCATCACCTGAATTCTGGGGCACAGGAGCTCGAATTGGCGCTACGAACTCATCCGTGGGCGTTGCGGAGGATTTTCCATGGTGTTGTAGCTTTTCGCGCATCCGGGGAGGAGCAACATTTTCGGGCGCCTTGGTCCGTAGTCGGGTATCCGACTGGCCCTTCGTATTGCTCCCGGAATTGGCCACGGCCGATTCGGATGCTGTCTTTAGTCCAGGAAAGAGCGCGGAATGACGGAGCGCAGCTATAGGGTCGGCTTATCCGCGCAACGTCAGAGCCTGCACTGCCATGGCAGCAGCGGAAGCGCGATTTTCGACGCCGAGCTTGATGAAGATCTGCTCGAGATGCTTGTTGACCGTGCGGGCGCTGATATCGAGAATTTCGCCGATGTCGCGGTTGGATTTACCGGCCGCGATCCAAATCAAGACGTCGGCTTCGCGCGTCGTCAGCCCATAGGCCTCGCGCAAGATCTGTTCCTTCGCCCCGGTGCTGGTTTCGGCGAGGCGAAAGAGAAACTCTTTCGGTTGCGTCTCGCCGATATAGGTGAATTCGACACGCCGCGAACCGGCCGGCAAGGTCAAACTGTTGCCAAAGCCGGTGGGACCGAGGCGGAGGCGCTGGAGGCCCTCGATGAGGGATTCGGGGAGCGTTGACCCCAGCGCTAATGAGGGGGCGAGTGGCACCAACAGCTCATCCGCCTGGGGCGTCGACCAGAGTAGGTGCCCCGCTTCGTCGATCGCGAGGAGGCAGCGCCCGACGACATTGAGCGCCGTTCGAGCACTTTGTGCGGCGCGCGCATTGGCGAGATGGACAGCGATGCGCGCAAGCAACTCGTCAACGACGACCGGCTTCGTGACGTAATCGACGCCGCCGGCCTCGAGGCCTTTGATGACATGTTCTGTCTCGCTGAGCGCCGTCATGAAAATGACCGGAACATGGGCGACGCGCTTGCTTTCCTTCATACGGCGGCATGTCTCGAAACCATCCGTTCCCGGCATGATGGCATCAAGGAGAATGAGGTCAGGCGTGATCTCTTCAAGCAGCGCCAAAGCGCTCGTGCCGTCGGTTGCGACCAGCACCATGTGTCCGGCATGCTCCAACGCATCGGTAAGGAAGCCGAGCGTCTCCGGCGTGTCATCGACGACCAGAATGCGGTCTCGTGGTTGCGGCTCAGTCATGAGGTTGTAATGCTTCAAGCGTATCAAGAAACTTCTTCAGCTCGAATTGCCGGATTAAGCCGCGGAGCCGCGCGACGAGATCGGTATAGGCTTGGTTCGCGGCTTCCATTTCGCGCAGCTTCTTCTCGATACCGCGGACATAGCCGATACGGCCAAGTTGCCGCAGTTCGGCGAGGTGATGCGCCGCGCCATCCGGCAAATCGGCAAGCGAAAAAACTTTGTCGCTCGGCGCTTCGGCGCTCGGCTCTTCCTCGATCCAGGTGAGGCTGGTTAGCGTCTCGATGCGCTCCAGGAGATGTTGAATGTCGAGCGGCTTAACCAGAAATGCGTCGTGAAGAGCTTCCTCGCGGTTGGGATCTTGATAGTCGTGCACGTTGGCTGAGACCATGACGATCTTGAGCTGGGGCATATCCATGGCGCGCAGGCATTTCGCCACCTCCCAGCCGTTTTGCCCAGGCATCGAGATATCGAGCAATGCAAGGTCGGGACGCACTTGCGCGGCAACGGCGAGCGCAGCGGCGCCGTCATCCGCCGTGAACAGGACGAAACCGAGCGGGCGCAGTACCCGTGAGACGAAGTCGAGATGCGCCGGATCGTCATCGGCGAGCAGCACTTTGAGGCGCGGGCCGGTGTAGCCCCGTATTGGCTGCCGCGGCAGCGAATCCTCGGCCGAGTGGGGCGCTTCTGACAGCATCAGGCGAACGCGGAAAGTGCTGCCGTGGCCCGGGCTGCTCTCGAGCGTGATCTCGCCGCCCATGATCTCGGTCAACAATTTGGTAATGGTAAGGCCAAGTCCGGTGCCGGGCTGTGCCCGGGCCTCCGGGGTCTGGCCGCGCTCGAACGGCTCGAACACCTTCTGCAGATCGTCGGGGCGGATCCCCATGCCGGTATCGCTGACCTCAAACTCGGCGACTTGATGGCGATAGCCGATGCGCAAGGCAGCGCCCCCGACCGTGGTGTATTTGATCGCATTCGACAGCAGATTGATGAGGATCTGCCGCAGCCGCTTCTCATCGGTATAAACGACCCCCGGCAGGTGATCGGGTTTCTCATAGCGAAATTCGATGCCCTTGGCGGTCGCCTGAAGCCGAAACATGTCGACGATCTGCTCAAGAAACTCGCCGAGCCGCACGCGGTCGCGCTGCAGCCGCAAAGTGCCGCTCTCGATCCGCGAAATGTCGAGGAGCCCGTCGACCAGATTCGAGAGATGCGCGGCGCTGCGCCGAATGACGCGCACGGCATCTTCCGTCGGAATCGTCGTGTCGCGCTCGATCAGTTGCGCATAGCCGAAAATCGAATTGAGTGGCGTGCGGATCTCGTGGCTAAGGCCGACGATATAGCGGCTCTTGGCGATATTGGCGGCCTCCGCGACCTCCTTCGCTTTTTGCAACGCGGCGTCAGTGCGCTCATGCGCCTCGATCTCGTCCATCAGGATGCGGGTTTGGCGCTCGGATTCGGCTTCCGCGGCACGCCGGCTTTCATGCGCGAGGACGAGCAGCCAGGCGGCAACCCCCGAGACGATGACGAGACTTAGGAAGACGATCCACAGCGTGCTGCGGACGATCTCGCGGTCGGCGCCGCTTGCCGCGACATATTCGAAATAGATGAAGGTCAGCAGCACCGCGATGGCACCGGCGAACAACGCTTCGACGCCGAGAAACCGGCCCAGACGGGTGCGGCCGAAATCGGCGATCCGACGCGGCAAGATGCGGCGCAAGAGCAAACCTGCCTGATCGGCGATGCGGCTGTTCTCCTTGCACATGTCGTGACAGCGTGCCTCGAGCGTGCAGCAGAGTGAGCAGATCGGCGCGCTATAGGCAGGACAGAAAGCGATATCGCTGCGCTCGAAGCTGTTCTCGCAAATCGCGCAGCGCACGATATCGGTGTCGGGCAGGCCTTCCGGCGTGCGGGCGAGATAATAGCGGCCCTTGGTCGCCCAAGCGATGAGCGGTGCTGCGGTAAAGGCGACGAACAGCCCGACAAAGGCGCTCAGGGCTTGGGGTACCGCGCCAAAAAGCCCGAAGAACAAGCTGGTCGAGACGATGACCGAGATCAGCATTGCGCCAACGCCGACCGGGTTAATGTCGTAAAGATGCGCGCGCTTGAACTCGATATAGGGCGGGCTGAGGCCCAAGGGCTTATTGATGATGAGATCCGCGGTCAGCGTCCCGATCCAAGCGACGGCGAAATTCGCGTAGAGGCCGAGGATGCCCTCGATAACGCGGAAAATTCCGATCTCCATGAGAAGGAGAGCGAGAAGCACGTTGAAGCCGAGCCAGATAACGCGGCCCGGGTGGCTGTGGGTCAGGCGCGAGAAGAAATTCGACCACGCGATCGAGCCGGCATAGGCGTTGGTGACGTTGATCTTGATCTGACAGGTGACGATGAAGAGACCCGTCAGGACCAGCGCCAAGGTCGGCGAATGAAAGAGCTCGAGAAATGCGATGCGATAAAGTTCCGAAGGCTGCGCCGCCCGGTCCGGCGGCAAGCCGTGCTTCAGAGCAAGGAAGGTCAGGAATGAGCCGGCGAGCAGCTTGAAGCCGCCAACCAGCACCCAGCCCGGCCCGGTCGCGAGCAGCGCGATCCACCAGCCCAAATGATTGCCGCGCTTGCGCGTTGGCAGAAAGCGCAGATAGTCGACTTGCTCGCCGATCTGCGGGAGGAGCGAGAGCAGTATCGATGCCGCCATGCCGAACAACAGGATGTCGATCGAGCCATCCGGATTACCGCGTGCGCCCGTATAGCTGGTCCATTCGAGTAATTCGCCGCGACCGCGAAAGGCGATATAGACGAGCGGCGCAAATTGCAGCAGCAGCCAGATGGGCTGGGTCGTGAGTTGCAACCGGCTGATGAGGCGAATGCCATAAGCGGCAATCGGCAAACAATCAGCGAGCTGATCACATGGGCGATCGGCAACGGAATGCCAAAGCACATTTGCAGCGCCACCGACATGATGCTGGCCTCGATCGAGAACAGCAGAAAGGTGAAGGAGGCGTAGATCAGCGAAGTAACGGTCGAGCCGAGATAGCCGAACCCCGCGCCGCGGGTGAGCAGGTCGATATCGACGCCGAATTTGGCGGCGTAGTAGCAGATCGGCGCACCGATCAGAAAAGTCAGAAATCCCACCGCGATGATTGCGGCGACGGCATTGGAATAGCCGAAGGTCAAGGTGACGGAGCCGCCGATCGCCTCGCAGGCCAAGAAGGAGATCGCGCCCAGCGCCGTGTTGCCGACGACAAACGAGGTCCGCCGCGCCCGCGACGCGGTAAAGCGCAGGGCGTAGTCCTCCAGCGTCTGATCAGCGGCCCATTGGTTATAGCGCCGCCGATCAAGGACGATCCGCTGCCGCGCATTCATTTAGCGCGCGCCGGTACTTTGGGCTTCATCACTCTCATCGGGCGAGACCGAGACCGTCACAAGGCTTCCTTGAGATTTTCCCTTGCAAGACCAAGGCCACCAGCGGTTGCAATGAAACGGGCGACCGTGTCGACGCCCTGGGTCGCGCGGATATTGGTAAAGACGAAGGGACGCTCGCCGCGCATGCGTCGCGCGTCCCGCTCCATCACTTCGAGGCTGGCGCCGACATGCGGGGCGAGGTCGATCTTGTTGATGACGAGAAGGTCGGAGCGGGTAATGCCCGGTCCGCCCTTGCGCGGGATCTTGTCGCCGGCGGAAACGTCGATCACATAGATGGTGAGATCGGCGAGCTCGGGGCTGTAGGTCGCGGCGAGATTGTCGCCGCCGGATTCGATCAGGATCAGGTCGAGCTTGGGAAAGCGCCGGCGCATCTCGGCGACGGCGGCGAGGTTCATCGATGCGTCCTCGCGGATGGCGGTATGGGGGCAACCGCCGGTCTCGACGCCGATGATGCGCTCGGGGGGAAGCGAGCCGGCCCGGGTCAGGAATTCGGCGTCCTCTTTGGTGTAGATATCGTTGGTGATTGCGGCAATGTCATAGGTGGCGCGAAAATGCTTGCAGAGCGCATCCATCAGCGCCGTCTTGCCCGAGCCGACAGGGCCGCCGATGCCAACGCGTAAAGGACCGGAAGAGAGCGTCATGTCCGGAACAGCCTCGTATATTGAGTTTCGTGGCGCATCGATGCGAGATCGGCGAACCAGGTCGCGCTGCCGAGAAACGGAAACGGATCGCCGTCCGGCAGGGCAGTGGCGCGCGCGACCGTCGCGAGCGCGATCGGCCGCAGCGTTGCGAGCGCAAGCTGGGCATCGGTCTGGCCCAGCGGGATGAGGCGCTGTCCTGCCGAAACGAGATTGGCGACAAAGCTGTGGAGATAAGCGGTGAGCGCTGGCGCGAGGGCAATCCCTTCAACCGCGGCCAGGGTCGCAACCGCGATGGGGTAGGGGGTCTCGCTCTCAGGAATGGTCGCGAGGAGCGCAAAGGGCTCGCCGGGAATGGAGGCGGTGGCGATGCGGCGAAAGGCTTCCCCTTGGGCCAGCGTCTCGATGCGTCGTTCCGATGCAGGCTGCGCCGCCGCGGCGAGTTCTGAGACGTTGCCGAGCGTGGTGCGATCGCCGGTGCTGGCGGCGCGATGGGCCGCCGTGAACAAGACGGCGTCATTCCAACCCGCGCCCTGGGTGAGGATCGTCGCGAGCCAGCGCTCGAGCGTAGCGCGGTTTCCGACCCAGCCGGCCTCGACCGCGTATTCGAGGCCGTTTGAATGCGCATAAGCCCCGATCGGATAGCTCGGCGATAGCCAGGTGAGAAGCGAATAAAGCGCTTTCTCATCCGGCGGCATGGGAATGGTCCTTTACGGGGTGCGGCTCATGCGGCGCATGATCATGCGTTGCGGCGCCGCCATAAGCCCCGCCTTCGGGATTGAATGGCGCGGTAATCAGCGCGGTCGTGCCGCCGAGCTGCGCCACCATCTCGGCGATGACGTGATCCTCGCGGATGCGCACCCGGTCGCCATCGAGCTGCGTCGGGACGTGGCGATTGCCGAGATGCCAAACGATGCGGGTCAGAAGCGATCGTTGCGGCGCACGAATTTCGAGCAGACGCTCGCTCATCGCCTCCACCAGGATCACGGCGCCATCGTCGAGCGCCAAGCCGTCGCCATGCCGCAACAGTGTTGCTTCGGCAAGATCGAGCAAAAGCGATTCGTCGCCGTCCGTCTGCAAGACCAGGCGTCGGCGATAGCGATTGTCGTGATCGAGCACGACGCGACCGACAATCTTCGCCGGATCGACGTCGCGTGCCCGAATAACCATTGTTGCCCGCCGCATCGCACTCTCCGTTTAGAACAGCAAGTAGCGCTGCGCGAGCGGCAGCACGGCCAAAGGTTCGCATGTCATGAGCTCGCCATCCGCACGTACTTCATAGGTTTCGGGATCGACCTCGATTACCGGGGTCGCGTCATTGAGCCGCATCGCCCTTTTGCCGATGCCGCCCCGTGTGTTCTTGACCGCCGAAAGCTGTCGGTTGAGACCGAGCGTGCGGCCGATCTCCGCTTCCAAGGCCGCATGCGAGACGAAGGTGATGCAGCTCTCAGCGAGAGCGCGACCAAGGGCACCGAACATCGGTCGCTGATGCACCGGTTGCGGCGTCGGGATTGAGGCGTTGGGATCGCCCATCAAGGCGTGTGCGATACTCCCGCCCTTGATGACGAGATCGGGCTTGACGCCGAAAAAAGCCGGCGACCAGAGCACGAGATCGGCGAGCTTGCCGGGCTCGATCGAGCCGACCTCATGCGACAGCCCCTGCGCGATCGCGGCGTTGATCGTGTATTTCGCGACATAGCGGCGGATGCGGAAATTATCGTTGTCGCCGGTCTCGGCGGAAAGGCGACCACGCTGCACCTTCATCTTATGCGCCGTCTGCCAGGTGCGGGTGATGACCTCGCCGACCCGGCCCATTGCTTGGCTGTCGGAGGAGATAATCGAGAAGGCGCCGAGATCGTGCAGCACGTCCTCTGCGGCGATGGTCTCGCGTCGAATGCGGCTCTCGGCAAAAGCGATGTCCTCGGGGATTGACGGATCGAGATGATGGCACACCATCAGCATGTCGAGATGCTCTTCGACCGTGTTGACGGTGAAGGGGCGGGTCGGATTGGTCGAGGAGGGGATGACATTGGCGAGGCCCGCGACCTTGATGATGTCGGGCGCATGGCCACCGCCCGCGCCCTCGGTATGAAAGGCATGGATCGTGCGGCCTTTGAAGGCGGCGATCGTATCCTCGACGAAGCCCGATTCATTGAGCGTGTCGGTATGAATCATCACCTGGATGTCCATCTTGTCGGCGACGCCAAGACAGCAATCGATGGCGGCTGGCGTCGTGCCCCAATCCTCATGGAGCTTCAACGCCGCCGCGCCACCACGGATCTGCTCGATCAACGCCTCCGGCGCGCTGGCATTGCCCTTGCCGGCAAAGGCGAGATTGACCGGCAGGCTTTCGGCCGCTTGCAGCATGCGCGCCAAATGCCAGGGACCGGGTGTGCAGGTCGTCGCGTTGGTGCCGGTGGCAGGGCCAGTGCCACCGCCGACCATGGTGGTGATGCCGCTGGCGATCGCTTCCTCGACCTGCTGCGGCGAGATGAAGTGGATATGCGTGTCGATGCCGCCGGCGGTGAGAATCTTGCCCTCGCCGGCAATCACCTCCGTGCCCGGGCCGATCACGATGTCGACGCCGGGCTGAATATCGGGATTGCCGGCTTTACCGACGTCGACAATACGACCGTCGCGAAGCCCCACATCGGCTTTGACGATCCCCCAATGATCGAGCACGACGGCATTGGTGATGACGGTATCGACGGCGCCCTCAGCGCGCGAGCGCTGCGACTGGCCCATGCCATCGCGGATCACCTTGCCGCCGCCGAATTTCACCTCCTCGCCATAAATCGTGTGATCCTTCTCGATCTCGAGCACGAGCTCAGTATCGGCGAGGCGCAGCCGGTCGCCCACGGTCGGGCCGAACATCTGGCCATAAGCGGCCCGGCTTATAGACTGGCTCATGGCGTTGCGTCCTTGGCCTGTGCCGCTGCATCAAGCGGGCCCATGACGGATTGGCAAAAACCGAACACGCAGCGTGTGCCGCGAAACGGAATGAGCGTCACCTCGCGCGATTGGCCCGGCTCGAACCGCACCGCGGTTCCGGCAGGGATGTCGAGCCGCATGCCGCGGGCGCGTTCTCGCTCGAACGCGAGGGCACGATTGGTCTCGAAGAAATGATAGTGGCTACCGACCTGGATCGGCCGATCGCCGGTATTGGCGACGCTGAGCGTGATCGTCGGCAGATCGGCATTGAGCACGATATCGCCGGCAGCGGGGATCAATTCTCCGGGGATCACGATCACGCCTCAGCGAATGGGTTGGTGAACGGTGACGAGCTTTGTCCCGTCGGGGAAGGTCGCTTCGACCTGTACGTCGTGGATCATTTCGGCGATCCCTTCCATGACCTGATCGCGGCTGAGGACATGAGCGCCCGCTTCCATCAGCGCCGCGACCGATTTGCCATCGCGTGCGCCTTCGGTGACGAAATCGCTGATCAAGGCAATGGCTTCGGGATAGTTGAGCTTGACGCCGCGCCCAAGCCTTTGCCGCGCGACCATTGCGGCGACCGCGATCAGTAGTTTGTCCTTTTCGCGCGGGCTGAGATTCATGAAGACCTATCCTTCTAACGGCGAGAGGCTCAGGAGCGCCAAAGGCTCGGCAATGGTCGCTCGGGCTCCAAGCTATGTAAGGCCGCGATGATGTCGCGACGCAAGCGCGCGCCATCGGGCGCCGCGAGGCGGATGGCGAGAATCCCATTCCAGCTGCTCACGGCGCTGCACGCGAAATTGCCGGCGCATGCGCGAAGGCGATCGCGGCCGGCGATCGCATTGGGATGAACCCAGAGGAGGGTGGCAAAAGCGATCATGCCTGGCGCGATAGCAGGGCTTTGCAGCATCGCGGCGATTGCGGCATGCCACGTCAGAGCGTCCGCATAAATAAGGGCATCACCGCGCCAGATGCGCCAAGCGTCGCGCAGCGCGCCGTTATGCACAGCTTCACCCATCGCGCTGCGCCCCAGGATTACGGCTTCGAGCCCGAGAAAGCGCGCATCCGGGGCGAGCCGGATCGCAATGTCACGATCGAGCGCGGCGCGGTCGAAGAAAATCGTTTCCTGTGGCAACCAGGCACCGGATGCACCCGGGCCAATCTCGAGCGTCGTTCGGATCTGTGCCGTGCCTTCGATGCTGCGATAGATCTTCTCGGCCGCTTGCGTGGTAACGGTGCCTTCGGTTGCTGCACCCCAGCTGACGTCGAGGGAGAGGGCGTCACCCCCGGTCAAGCCCCCGGCTGTATTAAGAAGCACGGTTTCGCACGCCTTGGCGCGAACGCTCGGGAAGCGCGCGCGCAGGCAACCCTTTTGAAATAGGCGGTCGATTACCGTGTCGTCACCCCGACGCTTTAGGGCGAGCCGCAGGGCTCCCTCGCTGCGCGCCAATTGAGGCGTGCGGCAACGGTCCACCGAGTGCATGGCGATCAGAGGCTGCGCGTCGAGCATCGTCCGCTTGGCGAAAAGTATCAGTCGGCCCCGGGCTTTCCGCAAGCTTCGGAAACTAGGCGGCGGCCACACTTCGTCCCATGGGGTATTTGACGTATGTACTTTCTGAAGTAGTGCCTTTTCGCGCTCGTCGGACCTCTCTTTCCGTCACTTTGCTTCGCCGGGCGCAACCGTGCCGTGCCAGCCCTTCGCTGCCATGCAATCGAGCGTGGCGCGGCTTACGACGCTGCTACCGTGGCCCGAAGAATCGGTGCATGCAGCCAGCGCAAGATTGAGCGCGTCGGCAGAACCGCCGATCTTCCACCACGCGTTGACCCGATAAAGTGCTGGCTCGACCGCCGTCGGTTTGGCTGTCGATTCGATCTTATTGCTCGTTGTTGATATCGGCACCAATGCTGGCACTAGTGGTGTCGGCTGAGAGCGATCGGGAGCCGAGCGATCCGCGACGGAATCGATATCCCAGTTCTTCGTCGTCCATCCTGCCGCCCCGAGACAGGCGCGGTATGCCGCCGTGTCCGCCGCTTTATCGGCACAGCGATGTTGCGCCGCTTCAAAATCCGCGGCACTGCCGCCTTGCTTGAAGGCAACGTCACCGCAGGCGGCGAGTTGGAAGGCGCTCGTCAACAGAAGCGTCAGGCGTGTGAATGCATGACGCGGCATCGAGGCAAAGGCGCGTCGCCTCCATCGCTGACAAGCTTCGGGCTCTCGTTTCAAATGCAAACTCCAGCGTCGATCGCTTTCATGCCAATGCCCATGAGGCTGACCGCGCGTCGCTGACACTACCCGAATACAGCGCCCGTTCGCATACGCCGTTTCACGTATTTTAGCGATGCGTCGTGAACCGTAGCGTTCGCTCGACAGCATCGTCGCTGTCGCATGGGAGCAGCCACGGGGGCTTGCGCATCCCATGCCATGGACGAGAGGGGTGCGATGAAATCAAAAACTGTCGGTACCAATTCGCAACGCATGCGGCGTGGGGGAATGCTTCTCGCCGGCGCAATCGCCGCATCATGCGTGCTGCCGACCGCTGGCGCTCATGCGGGCGCGGTCATTTCGTTTGGCGACGATAAATCGATCAGCATCGGCTTTGGCTTGCGCACGAGCTTTACAAGCCTTTCCTATGGGGCGCCGGATGGAAAGTCGCGCTCGGCGGATTTCAATCTCGACAGCATCCGGCTCTATCTCGGCGGCTCGCTCAACAAATATATCAAAGGCACTTTCAATACCGAGCGCGCGAGCGACGGGACCATCAACGTTCTTGATGGCTACGGCCAATTCGAGTTCGCCGACTGGATCAATCTCTGGGTCGGGCGCATGCTGCCGCCGAGCGACCGGTCCAATCTCGACGGGCCTTATTATCTCAACGATTGGCTTTTCCCGGGCATTGTCTCGCAATATCCGGCAAAGTTCGCTGGCCGCGACGACGGCGCGACGCTTTGGGGCAAGCCTTTCGATAAGAAGCTTGTCTATTCATTCGGCGTGTTCGAAGGACATAACCGGGTCACCGGCGCTTCCAACCAATCCGACAATGTGCTCTTTGCCGGTCGCGTCGCATATAATTTCTGGGATCCCGAGCCCGATCCCGCCTATTACACGAGCAGCACCTATTACGGTTCGGTCAATGTCCTGACACTCGCTGTCGCGGGAATGTTCCAGAAGGACGGCGTGGGCACGGCCGGTCTCAAAGGCGATTACAAGAGCTGGAACATTGACGGCCTTTTTGAGAAGAATCTCGCCGATATTGGCGTCGTGACGCTCGAAGGCGCTTATTATCAATACAACACCGGCGGCGTTGCGGATGTCGCGACCAACTTCAACGGGGCCGGCTCGACCGCCAATGTTGGTGGCTTGACCCAAGGCCGCGCCTATCTTGCCGATGGCGCCTTCCTCTTTCCGCAGACGATCGGCTGGGGCAAGTTCCAGCCGGTCGCGCGCTATCAAGAGTTCGATGCGAGCCTCACTCACACCTCGACCCGGCAATACGATATGGGCGTCAATTACGTGATCGACGGACACAACGCACGGGTAACCGCCGATTACGCGATCATTCAGCAATCTGGCAAGAAGGAAAACAACGAGATCGTTCTCGGTGTCCAGTTGCAGTATTAGCCGGTAGCCATGAGCAGCCGCGCTGCGGCGCGGCTGCCGATTTTCAGGCCGATGGGGGATTAGATACTGACGAGATGCGCTACGTCGGTGGCACTTTCCTCGCGCGTGCTGCCCTGGCGGATGATGCGGCCGCGCTGCATCACGCTATAGCTGTCGGCGAAGGACCAAGCGAAATCGAGATATTGCTCGACGATCACGATCGTGACGTGAAGCTCGTCACGAATACGACGCAACGCCGCTTCGATTTGCTGGACGACATTGGGCTGAATGCCTTCGGTGGGTTCGTCGAGCAGCAGCAAGCTCGGCTCACCGGCCAGGGCGCGACCGATCGCGAGTTGCTGCTGCTCGCCACCGCTCAAGACGCCCCCCTTGCGCTGGCGGATATCGTGAAGCTTGGGGAAGAGGGCAAAGATATGATCGGGGATGCTGCGTCGCGCACTGCCATTCCGTCCCGTCAATGCGGATAGCCCGGTCTCGAGATTTTCCTCGACGGTGAGGTGGGGAAAGATATGGCGGCCTTGCGGGACGAAACCGATGCCGGCGCGGGCGCGCTCGAAGGCTTGAAGCTTCGAGATGTCCTGGCCCTTGAACCAGATCGTGCCGCCGGTCAAACGTTGCGCGCCGATGATGCTGCGCAACAGCGTCGTCTTGCCGACGCCGTTCCGGCCGATCAGCGCGACCGCGCTCCCTTGCGCGATTTCGAGATCGATATCCCAGAGCACGCGGCTCTGGCCGTAGGCGGTCGCGACATGATCGAGCGTCAACAGGCTGGTCATTTCTCGCTCCGGCCGAGATAGACGGCGGCGACATCGGCATCGCTGCGAATCTCGGCGACGCTCCCCTCTTTGAGGAACTGGCCCATATGCATCACCGTGACACGGCCATCGAGCTGCTCGACAAAGCTCATATCATGATCGATCACGAGCACGGCGTGGCGGCCGAGAAGACTTCGGATCAAGGTCACAGTGCGGCTCGTCTCGTGCGGACCCATGCCGGCAGTCGGCTCATCGAGCAGCAGCAGATCGGCGTCAGTCGCAACCACCATGCCGATCTCGAGCCACTGCTTCTCGCCATGGGCGAGCTCGCCGGCGAGAACATGACGCCGATCGGCAAGACCGATGGTCTCGAGCACTTCTTCGACGCGGTCTTGCTCATCCTTCGCCTGACCGCGGCCGAAGGAGTGCCACCAATGACGATCGCGCTGCGCTGCGATGGCGAGATTGTCGAAGACGCTGAGGCTCGGCAAGACGCCGGGGGTCTGAAATTTGCGGCAGATGCCACGACGCACGATCTCGTGCTCCGGCAAATGGGTGATGTCCTCGCCCTTGAACAGAACCTGGCCGCTGGTCGCGCGGACGCGGCCGATGATTGTGTCGCAGAGCGTCGACTTGCCGGCGCCGTTGGGGCCGATGAGGATGCGCAAGCTGCCGCGGTCGAGCGTCAGGCTGAAGCCGTTGAGCGCTTTGAAGCCGTCGAAATCGACCGTCACGCCGTCGACAGCGAGGAGGAGGCGCGTGCCGCCATCCGGTGTCGCCATCGCATTCATGGCGCTTCTCCCGCTTCGAGCGTGCGACCGGGCTTGGCGGCATCGCCGGCGGGGCGCATGCGCCGCGCGACATCTTGCACCAGGCCCGCCAAGCCGTTCGGCATCAAGGTCACGACCACGACGAACAGCGCGCCGAGGAGATAGAGCCATGCATTGGGGAAGGCACTGCTGATTTCATCCTTGGCGAAGTTGACAAGCAGCGTGCCCGCGATCGCGCCCCAAAGGCTGTTGCGCCCGCCGACCGCGACCCAGACCACCATCTCGATCGACGGCACGACGCCGACCAGCGCGGGTGAGATGACGCCCGCATGCAAGGTGAAGAGGGCGCCGCCGATGCCGGCAAGGATCGCGCTTCCAGTGAAGGCGACAACCTTGTAAGGGGTCGGATCATAGCCGAGGAAGCGCACGCGATTCTCGCCGTCGCGGGTCGCGCGCAAGAGCTTGCCATAGCGTGAGCGCAACAACCAGCTTACGCCGGCATAGGCGGAAACGAGCAAGGCGAGGGTGAGCCAATAAAGCGCATGCACAGTCGCCGGTGCGGCGAGATCGAAGCCCAGCAGCGTCTGATAATCGGTCAGCCCGTTGAAGCCGCCGGTCGAGGGCTGCTGGCTGATGAGCAACGTCGCAAAGGCGAGGGCGAGGGCCTGGGTAATGAGCGCAAAATAGACCCCGGCGATGCGGCGCCGGAAGACGAGCCAGGAGAACAGCGCGGCGATGAAAGCCGGCACCAGCACAACGCCGATCAGAGCGACGGCTCCAGAGCCGAAGGGTATCCACCACCATGGCAGGCTATCGCGGCCGCTCCAGACCATGAAATCAGGGAGATCGCCCGGATCCAAGGTTGCGAGCTTCAAATTCATCGCAATGGCGTAGCCGCCAAGGCCGAAGAACACGCCCTGGCCGAGGCTCAAAATTCCGGCCTCGCCCCAGAGCAAGACCATGCCGACAGCAAGGATGGATAACGCGAGGAAGCGCGCCAGCAGGTTCAATTCATAGGCGGAGACGAGCCAGGGCGCGAGCGAGGCGAGAGCGACCATTCCGATCGCAAGCGCGCGCTGATAAACCGGTTTCATGCGAGCGTTACCTCTCGAGCGGAGCTCAACTCTCGAGCGCGCGCGAGCGCACGGAGATGACGCCTTGCGGCCTGAACTGCAGGAAG
>CAYMNX010000263.1:0-2448 GCA_964391905.1 uncultured Rhizobiaceae bacterium | reverse complement strand
GAAGCCAAGGACTATCCCCGCACGACGACGGGAGCCAAGCCATGATCGGGGGCCATCGACGCTTTACGCCGCTGCAGCGCCTGCTGCACTGGCTGATGGCGGCCTGTCTCCTCGCCATGCTGTTTATCGGCGTGGGGATGGTGTCGACAATCGCGCCGAAATATCTGACGCTCGTTTCGATTCACAAGCCGCTCGGCATCGCCATCCTCGCGCTCGCGCTCATCCGCCTGGCGCTGCGCCTGCGCCATGGCGCGCCGCCGCTGCCGGCCGACCTGCCCGAGCCGATGAAGCTCGCCGCGTGGGCGTCGCATTACATCTTATATGCGCTCATGATCGGCATGCCTCTGATCGGCTGGGGAATGCTGTCGGCGGCCGCCTATCCCGTCGTGCTCTTCGGCGGGTGGCATCTTCCCGCGATCCTGCCGCAGAGCGACAGCCTCCACACCCTGCTCTGGAACGCGCATTTCTATCTGGCTTTCGCGTTCTTCGCGCTGATCCTGCTGCATGTCGCGGCGGCGCTCTTTCATGCACTCATTCGCCGCGACGGCGTCTTCGAGGCGATGGCGTCCACGGCGATCTATGACGAGGCCAAGGAAGTTGCGCCCGCCAAGCGCGGGCGCCCCGCGCTCTAACGAAGCGAGACTGCTCAACGCGGCCTGAAACACGGGATATCGCATTATCGAGGCTTGCGGCGGCCTCGGACCGGATCTCTCGCGGTCGGCTTGCGTGATTTTGCCCGAACACGGTCGCGGTGCGCCGCTTGCTTTGCGCGATTTCCGCAAACCGCCATACGGCACCACCGCCGCGCATGGCGTCGCGTCCGGTCGAGAAAAAGCAGCGTGCAATTGTCGCCTTCACACGCCTTGATGTGGGCGAAATCCTCCGTGCAGACCAATTCCGCGATCGCCTGCGCGATCGGCAGAAGCAAGGTGTTCGGCGAGCGCCAGCGTCGCCGCGCCTGCCATGCAAGAGCCGAATCGGACAGGTCGTCTCCGCGATGGCGCGCGACGACCTGTCCGAAGCCTTCGTCACGTTGCAGCACGCGATTGAGCGGACCCAGCTCTTTGACGGCATCGGGCGCGAGCGGTTTGCCCATGTGCTTGAAGACAAAGCCGCGAAACCACTCCCGCAAGGCGCGCGCCTGGGCGGCGACGGCGTCGAACTCCCCGGGAAGGGTGCTCGCGCGCAGCGCGGCGACCGCATCCGCGGGAACGAGTTTCGCTTGCTGCAGCCAGGCGAGGAAATCCTCTCCGTTGGCGAGCCACTCGACATCCTTGTCCACCGGGCGGGCGATCGTGTTGAGGAAATCGATGCCGACGGCATCCGCAACGAAGATGGCGGGAGGGCGAGTTTCGATCATTTCCGACACTCTAACCCGTGCCCGCCCTGACGAGCCATGCGGAGCTTGCATAACCATCCTAGGGATCCGATTTTGGTTAGCAAGGACGACGTAGGGCAGCTGCCATGATCGCCGCCGGTTTCGGCTTCGATGCGGTTATCGACCACGGCACAGCGCCGCGCGCTCGCCGCGAGGCGCGCCCAGCTACTTGTCCTTGAAGCCTGAGAGCGGCGCATGGCTCACCGAAAAACGACCCCCGAGCGACTCAACGCCTTCTCCGATGCGGTGTTCGCGGTCATCATCACGATCCTGGTGCTCGAGCTGAAACCGCCGGAACTACCCAGTCTCAGCGCGCTGCTGACGCTCTGGCCGACCGCCATCAGCTATGCCGTGAGCTATCTCTTCATCGCGATCGTTTGGGTCAATCATCATCACCTCCTGGGCTTTGCCGAGGTGGCGACCGGGCGCCTGATCTGGGTCAATTTCGCGCATCTTTTCAGCGTCTCGCTGCTGCCCTTCGCGACCGCCTGGATCGCCGATACGGAACTCGCCTCCATACCCGTCGCTTTCTACGCGGGCGATTTCGTTCTCGTGAACGCCACCTACCTCGCCTTGTGCTGGGAAGTCGTCGACAAGCCCGATCTCGAGGAGGTGCCCCCGCGCATGCGGCACATCATGCGCATTCGCTCTTTGGCAACGCTCGCGGCATTTTCGGCCGCCGGCTTCGTCGCATTGAAGTCTCCGCTGGGCGGCATGGCGCTGATTTGCCTCTGCCTTGCCTTTTACGTGCGACCGGAAGCGCCACAGATCTGATGGCCGGGCTTTGCCGGCGGAGCCGGGCGCAGCGCGAAGGCGGTGACCGGTCTGTGACATCGGCGCGACCTGCGGCACCGTTTTTGTAACCTCTAAATGCGAACTTAAATAGTTATCACTGGCAGGCGACAACGGCCGCAAACCATGGCCGGGCTCCGTTCAACCTCGAGGAATTCGCCATGAAGCGCAGCCCGATGATCCTCAGCGCATTCTTCTTCAATCCACAAGGCGATCATCGGATGTTGTGGCGCTACCCGCGGGCGCCCGCGCCCTCCCGGGCGCTCCCACGGCTGGCC
>CAYMNX010000262.1:0-4147 GCA_964391905.1 uncultured Rhizobiaceae bacterium | reverse complement strand
GATCCAGGGATGGACGATCGCCTCGTCCTCCTTGAGGCCGAGCGCCTGCAGCATGCCGTCCATGCGCTGCGAGCCAAAGATGCGCATCAGATCGTCTTCGAGCGACAGGAAGAAGCGTGAGCGGCCGGGGTCGCCCTGGCGGCCTGAGCGGCCGCGGAGCTGATTGTCGATGCGGCGGCTCTCGTGCCGCTCGGTGCCGACCACGTAGAGGCCGCCGGCCTTGAGCGCCGTCTCCTTCTTCACGGCGATGTCGGCCTTGATCTCCTCGCGCTTGGCGGCGACTTGCTCGTCGGTGGGCTCTCTGCCTGCGGCGCGCTCGGCATCGAGCCATTCCTCGAGCCGCATATCGGCATTGCCGCCGAGCTGGATGTCGGTGCCGCGGCCGGCCATGTTGGTGGCGATGGTCACCGCGCCGGGCACGCCGGCTTGCGCGATGATATGCGCCTCCTGCTCGTGATAGCGCGCGTTCAGAACCTGATGCGGCACCCCCTCCTTCTTGAGCATCGCGGACAGGATCTCGGATTTCTCGATCGACACGGTGCCGACCAGCATGGGCTGGCCGCGTTCGCGCGCCTCCTTGATCAGATTGATGATCGCCCGGTACTTCTCCTGCGCGGTGCGATAGACCTCGTCGTCATGGTCCTTGCGCCGGACCGGCTCGTTGGTCGGAATCTCGATGACCTCGAGCTTGTAGATGTCGCCGAACTCCTCCGCCTCGGTCATCGCCGTGCCGGTCATGCCGGCGAGCTTCGGATAGAGCCGGAAGTAATTCTGGAAGGTGATCGAGGCGAGCGTCTGATTCTCGTTCTGGATCGTCACGCCTTCCTTGGCCTCGAGCGCCTGGTGCAATCCTTCGGAATAGCGCCGCCCTTCCATCATGCGGCCGGTGAACTCGTCGATGATGATGACCTTGTCGTCACGCACGATGTAATCGGTGTCGCGGGCGAAAAGCTTGTGCGCGCGCAGCGCCTGGTTGGCGTGATGGACGAGCGAGATGTTGTGGATGTCGTACAGCGTGCCGGCTTTGAGGAGCCCCGCCTCCTGCATCAGCGCTTCCATGCGCTCGACGCCCGATTCCGTCAACGTGACCGTGCGCTGCTTCTCGTCCTTCTCGTAATCCTCGGGCTGGAGGTGCGGGATCAGCTTGTCGACCTGGCGATAGAGATCGGAATTGTCCTCGGTCGGGCCCGAAATGATGAGCGGCGTGCGCGCTTCGTCGATGAGGATCGAATCGACCTCGTCGACGATCGCGTAATTGAACGGCCGCTGGACCATGTCCTCGAGCCGGAACTTCATATTGTCGCGCAGATAGTCGAAGCCGAACTCGTTGTTCGTGCCGTAGGTGACGTCGGCGGCGTATTGCTCGCGCCGCTCGTGATCTTCGAGCCCGTGGACGATGCAGCCGGTGGTGAGACCGAGGAAATTGTAGACCCGCCCCATCCATTCGCTGTCGCGCTTGGCGAGGTAGTCGTTGACGGTGACGACGTGCACGCCCTTGCCCTCGAGGGCGTTGAGATAGACGGGAAGCGTCGCGACGAGGGTTTTGCCTTCGCCGGTCTTCATCTCCGAGATCATGCCGCGATGCAGCACGATGCCACCCATCATCTGGACATTGAAATGGCGCTGGCCCAGCACCCGCTTGGCGGCCTCGCGCACGGTGGCGAAGGCCTCGACCAGGATGTCGTCGAGGGTCTCCCCCTGCGCGAGTCGGTCCTTGAATTGCTGGGTCCGATTGCGCAGACCGGCATCGTCGAGCGCCGCGACCTCCGGCTCGAGCGCGTTGATCTCCTCGATCAGGGGCTGAAGGCTCTTCACATAGCGATCGTTTGCAGAACCAAATAGTCGCCGGGCAAGGGCGCCGATCATGAAGGCCTCGGACATTCGCAGCGGGGACGCATGACAAATAGGGAGATCGGGCAAAAGTGTCAAATCGCCCTGTGACATGACACTTATTTGAACAGCGGCGAATTATCGCGACGGGGTTTCCGCGCTTGTTCTCCAACTGCCTTTATGCTTAAACGCGGCCGGGCGGGCCGGGGACGACGGATCGAGCCCGCACCAAGCTTGACCCGAAAGGACTGTTCGTCATGGCGCGTCGCGCATTTCTCGCCGCATCGCTTGTTGCCATCCTCGCTCTTCCCGCTGCCGCCGCGGAGCAGAAGGCCGCGGCACCCGCGGCCAAGGACGACCCTGTGGTCGCGCGCATCAATGGCCAGGTCCTGCATCGCTCCGACCTGCAGCTCGCCTTGCGCAATGCGCCGGCCCAGGTGCAGCAGGCGCCGCTCGAGAAGGTCTATCCGCAGCTCCTCAGCAGCATGGCCAACGGCATCCTCCTGGCCCAGGCCGGCCGCAAGGCAAAGGTCGACGCCAATCCGACGGTCAAGGCGCAGATGAGCCTCGCCGATAACGAGATCATCGCCGATGCCTATGTCGCCCAATTGGCGCGCGCCCAGATCAGCGAGGCGAAGCTGCGCGAGCTCTACAATCAGTATGCGCAGAACGCGCCCAAGGAGGAAGAGGTCAATGCGCGCCACATCCTCGTCCCGACCGAGCAAGAGGCGAAGGACATCATCGAGCAGCTGAAGAAAGGCGCCGATTTCGCGACGCTTGCCAAGGAGAAGACCACCGATCCCTCGGGCAAGACCTCGGGCGGCGATCTCGGCTATTTCACCAAGAACGAGATGGTGCCGGAATTCGCCAATGCCGCTTTTGCGCTGAAGAAGGGCGAATTCAGCCAGACGCCGGTGCACACCCAGTTCGGCTGGCATGTCATCAAGGTCGAGGATCGCCGTCCCGGCAAGGCCGGAACCTACGAGCAGGTCGCGCCGCAAATCGCACAGCAGATGACGCAGCAGATCGTCGCCCAGAAGCTCCAGGAGTTGCGCGGCCAGGGCAAGGTCGAGCTTTTCGATCTGAACGGTCAGCCGCTTGCCATGGCGGCGCCAGCGCCCGCTCCGGCGCCGGCGCATCCTGCAGCGCCGGCACAGGCGCCGGCCGCGGCGGGGCAGCCCCCGGCATTGAGCCTCCCCGGACAAGCGGGCGGGGGTGCGGTCGGCGCGCCGAAACTCTCGCCGGCAACCGCCCCCGACAAGCTGCAGCATTGAGGGACGCGTCCCCGCGCATTTTCGCCGATGGCTGAAAACATTTCGCCCCTTGCGCCCGACGGCTTTCCGGCGCTGCCGCCTCTTGCCGGCGTCAAATTGGCGACCGCCCATTGCGGCATCCGCTATAAGGGTCGCACCGATCTGATGATCGCGGTGCTCGATCCCGGCACCACCGTCGCCGGGGTCTTCACCCGCTCGCTCACGCCGGGGGCGCCGGTCGATTGGTGCCGTCGCGCCTTGCCGCGCGGCAAGGCGCGCGCCATCGTCGTCAACTCCGGCATCGCCAATGTCTTCACCGGCCGCGACGGCAAAACCGCGGTCGAGGAGACCGCCAAGACGGTGGCGAAGCTGGTCGGCTGCGATGCACGCGAGGTCTATGTCTCCTCGACCGGCGTGATCGGCGACAAGCTCCCGGTCGAGAAGATCGTCGCGGCGCTCCCGGCCGCCGTTGCCGAGGCGAAGCCCGATGCCTGGGACGCCGCCGCCCACGCCATCATGACGACCGACACCTTTCCGAAAGGCGCGACGCGCACCGCCCTTATCGACGGCGTGCCGGTGACGATCAACGGCGTCGCCAAGGGCTCGGGCATGATCGCGCCCGACATGGCGACGATGCTCGCCTATATCTTCACCGATGCAGCGCTGCCGCCGCGCGTGCTCCAGCCGCTGCTGAAATCGGGCAATGAGCGTTCCTTCAATTCGATCACCGTCGATGGCGATACCTCAACCAGCGATACGGTCCTCCTCTGCGCCACCGGCGCGGCGAAGCACAAGCGCGTCGCCGAGCCGGGCGATGCGCGGCTCAAGGAATTTCGCCGCGCGCTCGACGAAGTGCTGACCGATCTCGCGCAGCAGATCGTGCGCGACGGCGAGGGCGCGCAGAAATTCGTCACCATCCGCGTGAGCGGCGCCGCCTTTCTCGGCGATCCTGACGCCGCCGACGGAGATGGCAAGACGATCGCGATCCGCCTTCTCGCCGGCCTTGCCGACCGCCATGACGATGCGGCCCCAATTGGCGTCGCCCGCCGCGAGAGCCGTCTTCA
>CAYMNX010000261.1:0-11337 GCA_964391905.1 uncultured Rhizobiaceae bacterium | reverse complement strand
GCCGACGGCGAGCCTCGCTCTCGTCGCCGGCCACGCCATCGACCATTTCCCGCGCCGCCGCGTTCTGCTCGCGGCCTGGGGCATGCAAGGGCTCGCGGCGACCGCCATCGCGCTCTTGGCGCTATTTCATCTCGGCCGCGTCGAGCTCATCTTCATACTCATCGCCATCTACGGCGCGGGGCGCGCTTTCGAGCAGCCGGCGCAAGCGGCGCTGTTGCCGAGCCTCGTGCCGGCGGCAGTCTTTCCGCGGGTGACGCCCGCAAGCTCGCTCGCCAACCAATCGGCGGTGGTGATCGGCCCCGCCTTGGGCGGGTTTCTCTTCATCTTCGGCGCGCCCGTCGCCTTCTTCGGCGCGGTGGCGGTGACGCTCATCGCGCTCGGCGCCATGTTCTCGCTGCCGCGGATGCCGGCGCGGCCGGCGCAGCCGCTCTCCTTCATGAGCTTCATGAGCGGCATCAATTTTATCCGCCGCGCCGAGGCGGTGCGCGGCGCCATCACTCTCGACATGTTCGGCGTGTTCTTCGGCGGCGCCACGGCGCTGTTGCCGATCTTCGCCCGCGACATTCTGATGGTCGGCCCTGTGGGCCTCGGCCTCTTGCGCAGCGCGCCGGCGATCGGCGCCTTGGCGATGGGGCTCTACATCGCGCGCCATCCGCTCGAGCAGAATGTCGGGCGCACCATGCTCGCGGCCGTCGCGGTGTTCGGTGCCGCGACGATCGTGTTCGGCCTCTCGCGTTCGCTGCCTTTGTCGATCATTGCCCTCATCACCATCGGCGCCGCCGATGTCGTGAGCGTCGTCGTGCGCTCGACCCTCGTGCAGACGGCGACGCCCGATGCGATCCGCGGCCGCGTCAGCGCCGTCAATTCGCTCTTCGTCGGCACCTCCAATCAGCTCGGCGAATTCGAATCCGGCGTGACCGCCGACTGGTTCGGTGCGGTCGGCTCCGTGGTTTTGGGCGGCGCCATGACGATCCTTGTCGTCGCCGTCGCAACGCAGCGCTTTCCGGCCTTACGCCGGATGAACCGCTTCATCATGGCGCCCGCCGAAAGCGATTAGCGGCGCCTCATTAACGAGGGAGGACATATCGTGACCGTGCCGTTCGTGGTCCCGGCCTATGCCGGACTGCTCGCGCTCATCTATGTTTTTCTCGCGCTCCGCGTCAGCCGCATGCGCGGCGCAGCGCGCGCCATGATCGGCACGGGCGGCAATCCTCGCCTCGAGCGCGCGATCCGCGCCCACGCCAACTGCGCCGAATATGTACCCTTTGCCTTGCTGCTCCTCGGCTTCATGGAGTTGCAGCGCAACTCCTCCTACCTCCTGCACCTTCTCTGCTTGATGCTGGTAGCGGGGCGCGTGATCCATGCGCTCAACATCTCACGGGCAGACGAGAGCATCGCCGTGCGCTTCGTCGGCACGCTCCTGACGCAGGCCGTCATGATCATCGCGGCGATCACGCTGATCGTCGATTATTTTCGCGTCGCGAGCTTGTGACGGAGCCTCGGTGGACAGCTTGCGGCAAAAATGCAAAATATTGAGCATCGACAAAGGGAGGAAAATCGATGCTCACGCTTTGCTATTGCCCTGGCGCCTGCTCCATGGCTTCTCACATCGTGCTCGAGGAGAGCGGCGAGAAATATGAGGGGCGTAAGATCGATCTCGGCAAAGGCGAACAGCGCAGCGCCGAATATCTGAAGATCAACCCGCATGGCCGTGTGCCGGCGCTGCGCCTCGATAATGGCGAGTATATTTCCGAGAATACCGCGATCCTGCCCTTCCTCGGCAAACGCTTCGGCCTCTGGACCAGCGATCCGCTCAAAGAGACGAAGATGATGTCCTTCATCGGCTGGATCGCATCGTCGGTCCACCCGGCGCAAGCGCATATTGGCCGGCCCGACCGCTATGCGACCGATCCCGCGACCCATGCCAACATCAAGGAGACGGGACGCCAGGCGTTTCACACCTATCTCAAGGAGATCGACGGGCTCTACGCCGGCAAGGAATGGCTCTTCGATCAGTATTCGGTGACGGACCCTTACGCCTTCGTGATGTATGTCTGGGGCGTGCGGCGCGAATTGCCGATGGGCGAGCTCAAGAATTTCACCGCCTTCAAGGATCGGATGCTGCAGCGTCCGGCGGTGCAGCGCGTGATAGCGGACGAGAAGATCAGCGTCTGAAGAGGCGCCGCCCGCCGGCGAGGGACGGGTCGTGCGCCATCTCTCGGCAACGGGCGATGTGCGACGCACGCATCGAAATTTCGCGCCACCTCGAAGAGATGATCCTCCGGCGCGCGCGTCTGCGCGCCGTGCGATGGGAAGAGGCGCTCGACCTGTTCCCGCGCCGCGCCGCGGGAACGCCCTTGCGCTGGTTTCTCTACGCCCGCCCCTACTCGCCCTTCCATTGCGGCGGGCGCTTATTCAAGAACGCGTCCATGCCCTCGCGGAAATCCTGGCTCATATAGCACATGAGAATGAGATCCTGCCCTTCGCCGGGCGCGATGCGCGCCATCAAGCGCCGCAACGCCTCCTTGGTCGCGCGCAGCGTTAGGGGCGCATTGCTCGCGACGGTCTTGGCGAGCGCTTCGGCGCGCATCATCAGCGCGGCGTGATCGGGCAGGACTTCGCTGACGAGGCCGATCGCGCGCGCTTCCTCCGCCTCGACGAGCCGCGCCGTAAAGATGATCTCCTTGGTTCGCGCATGACCGATGAGGGCCGCGAGCCGGGCGTAATTTCCCATCGAAAGGCAATTGCCGAGCGTGCGCGCCACGGGAAAGCCGAAGCGCGCATTGGCGGCGGCGATGCGCAGATCGCACGCGGCGGCAATGGCGCCGCCACCGCCGGTGCAAGCGCCGGCAATCGCCGCGATGGTCGGTACGCGGCAACTCTCGAGCGCGCCCACCACACGCTCGATGCGGGCTTCATAGGCGATCGCATCATCGGCGGTCTTGAAGCTCTTGAACTGCGAGATGTCGGTTCCCGACGCGAAGGCTTTCTCGCCGGCGCCCGTGAGCAACATCGCCTTGATCGCGCGATCGGTATCGGCGGCAGCACAGATCTCGGCCAAGCGCTCATACATCGCGAAGGTAAATGCGTTCCGCGCCTGCGGCCTGTTGAAGGTGATGTGCGCGATGCCATCGCGCAGCTCGTAAAGCAGCTCGTCGCTCAAGGGAACGCTCCCCGTGATGATTACGGCGCCTACTATGCCATGCCGACGCGGCCGCGCAATGCTGCAACCAGTCGTTGAAAAACTTGGCTAGTGTCCCGAGGTGAGCTATATTTTAAGTAGTCCCATCAGGGGGAGAGGGGGACGCCTGTGTTTTTTTTGTACCGTGACGTGCATTTTCTTCCACCTCCATGCCTCTGACTCGGCTGTACGCCATGTCGGAAAAATCACGGTCGGCTGGCCGCACACACCGCCGACATACAGCCAAGGAGCATGGACCGGACCCGATCGATATCCATGTCGGTCGGCAGTTGCGCCTTGCGCGCGAATTGGCCGGCCTCACCCAAACGGATATCAGCAAAGTGCTGGGCATGAGCTTCCAGGTCGTCCAGAAATACGAGCAGGGCGAGATCCGGGTCTCGGCCAGCCGCCTGTTCCAGCTCTCGGTCCTCCTCGGCAAGTCGGTCGGCTATTTCTTCGAGGGGTTCGAGGTGGGCAATAGCGGCAGCGGCGAGATGGGGCGCGACGAGATCGATCTCGTCCGCGCCTACCGTCTGATCCGAAGCCCGGATCTTCGGCAATGCATCCAGCGATTGCTGCGGGAAATCGGCGGAGGCTCTCCTTCCTCCTCAACTGAGAGGTAATAAATAATAGAAATAAAAGCAGAAATATACTTTCGCCGGCTTTTGACCTTACGAATTGTGGCGAACCGGTGATTTCAATCGAGGTTAACAAAATCGTGCTTGTACTTTGCCCCCAAGATTGGCACCCTGCCGACCAAATTGGCCAGACAAAAACTTGGGAGCGCCGTATGGATGACAAGATGAAAACGACACGCTTCGCAGGGTCGCCCAATTTGGGTATGGCCGTTGTTTTGGGAGCCGGCCGCATCAATACGCGCGAGCTTATGCGCCGCAAAATGATGCGGAAAATGATGGCGCGCCGGCTGCGCAATGCGGAAATGGCCTCGGCAAAGTAAAGAGGCTGCTGTCGTATTGCGGCATGCTTCGGATTGGTTAAAAAGGCCCGGTTTTACCGGGCCTTTTTCTTTGCCCCCGCCTTTTCTACCTAAACATCAGGGCTCGATGAGCTTCCGGCAGGCGGCGGGAATGACGGGTTTCCGCGGCGGTGCCGGCGAAGCCGGAGCCGACGGGCGCCTCTCGAACCACCAGGCAAGCGATGCATCGCAGCCATCCCCGGGCGGGACCGGCGCCTGGGGTACGCAAGCGACTGACCCGGCCGGACAGCGGAGCCGGACATGGAAATGCTCGTCATGGCCATACCACGGTCGGATGCGATGCAGCCAGGAGCGGTCGCCCTCCCCGGCCCCGCTATAGCCTTCGCAGAGCGCACGCTTGATCGCCGGGTTGACGAAGATCCGGTCGACCCGCGGGTCGGTCGCGGCAAGGCGCAACAGGGTGACCTGCCGTATGCCGAAGCGCGATGGATCGATCGCGGCGCCGCCCGGCAGCACCATCGAGGGCAAGGGCACGTCCTCGCGCGCCGCAGGCGGGAGCGCCGGCTTCGCATCGAGGTTGAACCAGATGTCCACATCGAGCCCGGTCTCGTGGCTTGCATGGCCGTTGGGCATCGGTCCGCCGCGCGGCAAGGACATATCGCCGACATAAAAGGGCGCAAGAGACTGCCCCTGCGCCTTTTTGCCCAGCGCCTCGACAAAGGCGACCGTCTCCGGATGCGCGAAATAGCGATGGCGGCTGATGCGAATGACCTGGTATCCGGGTCCGTCGAGCGGCAAGGCGGCCGCGCCGGCGATGCAGCCTGCCGCCGCGCTGCCGATGACGCGCGGCGGCCCGGGCGCCGGCGTCTCGGCATCGCTCCAGGGCGAGGCGTCGGCCGCGCCCGCCACGAGAAGCGCCAAGGCGGCCGCGACCATCGCGTGCTTTCCGTGTCTTGCAATCATTCGGAAAAACCTAGCATCCTGCCGCGAAAGGCGACAGTGCGACCCGCGCGGGTCGCGAGTGATTGCCTTCATCGAAACGCTCACGGGAAAAGAGGCCTCATGTTCATTCACGTTACGCGCGATCTCCAAGTCGCTCTCGGGGAAGCGCAGGATTTCAAGCGCTTCAAACTGGTGATCGACGCGGGGCGCGACGATATCGGTAAGATCAAGGCCGCGCTCGCGCCGGTCGCGACCCTTGCCGATGATGGACATGCCTGGGTCAGAGAGGAATGGCTGCGGCAGCGCGACCCGAATGCCGCCTGGCAGGAGGGGCTCACGGCGATGATCGGTGTCGCCAAGAAATATGGCTGGGTCGACGAGCAGGCAAAGACGATCCGCGCGCATGTCGAATGGCCCCAGGCAGCGCCAGGGAGCTAAGCGCCGTGCTGTCGCGAGGCACCAAGCGAATGTCGCGTTGATCCGGAGCCGCGGCGGCGCGATTGTCGCCAATCCCTCTTCGGGCGGACGCTCGTCTTAGCCCGCGGGCTCGTCCCAGAAGCGCCAGACGAGGGTCGCGACCGCCGCGAGAACCAAGAGGCCGACACTGACGCAGCCGGGCCAGCCGGCCACGACCCAGGCGAGGCCGGCGATGACGCCGCCAATGCTGCCGCCAAGATAATAGAAGGTGACGTAGAGGCCGACCGCCGATGAGCGCGCTTGGCGCGCGGTCAAGGCGACATAGCTTGTCGACGCAGCCTGGCAGATGAAACCGAAGGCGGCGGCGATGGCGAGACCCGCAACGATCGCGGCGAGGCTCGGCAGCAAGGTCAGCAGCAGCCCGCACGCCCAGATGCCGAGCGCGATCAGTACAAGCCGCGGCCGCCCGAATGCGGCGACGCCACGACCGACAAGCGGCGTGGTGATAACGCCGGCGAGGTAAGTGACGAAGAGCGATCCCAGCACCGCCGTCGACAAGCCGAAAGGCGGCGCCGCCAGCCGGAAGGCGATGAAGGTAAAGATCGTGATGAAGGTGAAGAGCACGCAAAACCCGACGCTGTAGGTCGCCACGAGCCGCTTGTCGCGAAAATGCTGCAGCATTTGCCACGCCGAGCCCATCACTGATGTGGCGCTCTTGAAGCCGCGCTCGGCCGGCATCAGCGTCAAGACCCCGATGGCAAAACAGAGCGTCAGCACGGCGAGCCCCAAGAATGCGCCGCGCCAGCCGAAATGCTCGGCCAGCAAGGCGGTCAAAGACCGGCTCAGGAATCCGCCGAAGACTCCGGCCGCGGTGTAGAGCCCGGTCACGCCGGTCGCCTCCCGCGGGGAGAATTCGTCCGCGATATAGGCGACGGTCCCGGCGAAGATCGGTGGCACGAACAGGCCCTGGCAAAAGCGCCAGAACACGATCGCGCCGAGCGTCGTCGCGAATCCGACCATCACCGTTGGCACCACGAGCGCGAACATCGCCGCGACGATGACGCGCTTGCGGCCGAATACATCGGCGATCACGCCCGTCCACGGCGCGACCAGCGCGATCGCGAGCGGCGGCATGCTGAC
The DNA here is from genome assembly GCA_964391905.1 of uncultured Rhizobiaceae bacterium. Classification (GTDB taxonomy): domain Bacteria; phylum Pseudomonadota; class Alphaproteobacteria; order ATCC43930; family CGMCC-115725; genus CAIKMD01. The sequence goes on along the minus strand of CAYMNX010000261.1, from coordinate 4,720 downwards.
CGTGAAGCTCACCGCGACGGGCGTCGCGTGCAGCTCTTCGGCAAGCATCGGCAACAAGGATTGCGTCGCCCACAAATCCAAGAACGAGCACAGCCCACAGAGGATGACGGCGATACGGCGGCGATCGACAAACATGGCGGCGCAGTATCGGCGGGATGCGGGATTTGTTAAAGTGGTTCCACAGTTTCAGGGAGGAATCTCATGTCTTTCGTCCTCGATCCGGTCGAGCCGGCGGCGGCGGGCTTTCGCGTCGAGCAGTTGGAGCGCATGAGCAAGCTCATCGACGCGCACATCGCCGAAGGCCGCTATCCGGGCGCGCAAGTGGCGCTCGCGCGCCACGGCAAGCTCGCCTTCACGCGCAATTACGGCCTGGCGCGGCTCTCCCCCGCCGCGCCGGCCCGCGACGATACGGTATGGCGGCTTTATTCCAACACCAAGGTCATCACCGCGGCGGCGATCTGGGTTCTGGTCGAGGAAGGCGCGCTGAGCTTCAACGACCGCATCGCCGACCATGTTCCTGACTTCGCGCGCCACGGCAAAGGTGAGATCACGGTCCATCAGGTGCTGACGCATCAAGGCGGCTTCCCCAACGCACCGGTGATGCCGCCCGAGGCTTGGGAAGACCATCAGCTGCTGCGCCGGCTCGTCTGCGACTACACGCTCGAATGGACGCCGGGCTCGCGGCTTCATTACCACACCTCGTCGGCGCATTGGGTATGCGCGGTGCTCATCGAAGCGATCGCGAAGACGGATTTCCGCGATTTCATCCGCGCGCGCGTCATCGAGCCTTTGGACCTCGCCAGCGAGCTCTTCGTCGGCATGAAGGAAGCGGACCAGCAACGCTGTGCCGATATCTACGAGCCTGCGCCGGATGGCAAGAGCCAGGTGCTGATCGCGAATGAGAACACCGTCGCCTATCGCCGCGCCGGCATTCCCTCGGGCGGCGGCTTCGCCACGGCGCGCGCCATGGCGGCCTTTTACCAGATGATGCTGGGGGGCGGTGCGCTCAACGGAAGACGCCTCGTATCGCCGCGCCTGATACAATATGTCACGCGCAACTTCACCGGCGAGCAGCGCGATGCCGGCATGGGCAACATTCCGATGCATCGCGGCTTGGGGCCGCATTCGCGCGGCACGAGCGAGCTCATTCGCGGCCTTGGCACCCTCGCCTATCCCGGCACATTCGGCCATGGCGGCGTCGGCAGCTCTTATTGCTGGGCCGATCCCGATTCAGGCGTCAGCTTCGCCTATATCTCGAACAGCAAGGTGCCCGATCCGTGGCATTCGCGCCGGCTCGAACTCATCAGCAATTGCGTCCACGCCGCAATCGAGGGGGATCGGCTGAGACCCCATTTCTTTTGAGTGAGAGTTATAAGGGATGAGACCCTGAGAGCGATAATATCGCAAGGAGACTTTAATGAGCATGATGCGCCATCCTGGATTACCTTTTTTGTTACTCCTACTCGTCGCGTATGCTGCAGTTGATAGCCTTGGCATATGGTTTTCCGTGCATGATCCCGAATTGTTGGGCAAGTTAACCTGCCGGATACGTCCGCTTGTGGGGCTCTCTAGTCCGGTCATTCCCCGGCGGTCGCTGGATCTGATTGCGATGCAATGTTCAGGGCATAAAATAAGTGAACCGACGTTTTCCCTTATTCTCTTGATGACAAAAGTTGCGTTCACAATTCTGTACGTTCCGGCTGTCTTGACGATGGTCTTCCTATTATCCACAACGTTCAAAGATCAGAGAGATCTGTTTTTCGAGCGGGTTAGAAAGCATGGTGGCTTTGCTCCATTTGTAAGGACTCTGATGTTTCAAGCGGGATTGTTTTGGGTATCGCTATTCATAGGATTCTTTTACCTATCTCTATCTGTGCCTTTCCAAATTTATGACACGACGATCATGCAGAAAGCGGCTGAGGACCTCGTGTGCGTTTGGCTCTTCATATGTTGGGGTGGGCTGGTTCTCTCAATCTTTTTTTCCTTATTGTTCTTAGTAGACACGCGTCGAAAGAGCGCGGTCTAGCAGTTTTGGCTTTTCAATTCTCGATCTCGCTCACGCCCGTCAGCGCGATGCGCTCGAGCGGAAGCGGGGCTTTGAGCTCGCCCATCCTGACGAGGACGTTCATCAAGCTTTCGAACTGCGCTTTCGACAGCTTGCCCGTGGTCTCGAAGAACGGGATCTTCTTCGTGAAGTCGTAGGCCTGCGCCACCTCCTGCTCGTCGAGATTGCCGGCCTTCATCAAAATCGCGATCGCCTCTTGGCGATTGGCGGGATCGAAAAACCAGTCGAGGCTTTTGGCGTAGGCGCGCATCAAGCCTTGCACGAGCGACAGGCGCGGAGCCGCCCAGTTCTTGTTCACGATGATGCCGCCGAAGGGCAAATCCTTCGCATAATCGTAGGCGTAGCCGATATTGCTGAAGCCGGCGCCCTCGGCCTTGAAGACGATCGGCGGGATCAGGAGCGCCGCATCGGCAGCACCCGATTGCAGCGCCGACCAGCGTCCGGGCGTCGCGCCGATGACTGTGATGTCGTAATCTCCCTCCTTGAGGCCATTCCCTTCCATCATGCGGTCTAAATAGACACGGGTGATGTCGCGCAAGCCGCCGATGACGATGGTCTTGCCCTTGAGCTCCTTGATCGACTTGATGGCGGGCTTCGCCATCAGCACATAGGGGCTCGCTTGCGTGGTGACGCGCGCGATCGCGATCGGCGCGCCCTTGTCGATCGCGTAGAGCGGGTCGGTGAGCCCCGTCCCCGAGACGATGTCGAGCGAGCCGGCGCTCAGCTGCTGCACGATGCCCGGCGCGCTCGGAACGTAAATGGGATCGATCTCGATGCCGGCTTCGGCGAAATAGCCCTTCTCCATGCCGATGAACCAGGCCCAGCCGCTCGAGGTCGGCGAGCCGACGAAGCCGGTGGTAATCTTTTCGCTTGCCGGCGCGCCGGATGCGCCCGAAAGCGCGAGCGCGACAACCATGACAGCAATCCACCCAGCAGACCCGAACCGCATGTCCCCTCCCTTTGCCGGTCCCTCGCCCGGCGAAGGTGATCACTTCGCGGGGGCGTCCCTTCTTTCCGTGAACGCAACGCCTTTGCGCTCGCGGCCGATGCTCGTGACGATGATGATCAGCACCGCGACGGTCACCGCGGTTACCGCAAGCGCGTAAGCGTAGTTTTCGCCATGCGCCGCTGCAAGTCGCGCTTGAAAGGGCGCCAGCAGCGCAATGAGAAGATTGCCGAGCTGATAGCTGAAGCCCGGGAAGGTGCCGCGCACCTCATTGGGCGAAAGCTCGTTGAGATGGACGGGAACGATGCCCCAGGCGCCTTGCACCATGAATTGCATCAAGAACGCGCCGGCGGCCAGCCCCGTCACCGAAGTCGAATAGGCCCAGAGATAGGTCACCGGCAAGGCGCCGAGCGCCGCGAGAACGATGGCGCGGCGCCGTCCGATCCGCTCGGACCAGGCGCCAAAGATGATGCCGCCGGCGATCGCGCCCAGATTGGCGATGATCGTCAAGATGCTGACCCAGGCCGGCGAGAAACCATGCTGGGCGCGCAGGAAGGTGGGATAGAGATCTTGCGTGCCATGGCTGAAGGCGTTGAAGCAGGCCATCATCACGATCACGAAGAGAAACAGCCAGCCATGCTTCCAGAGCGTCTGCCACATCCCTGCGGTCGTGTGTGAAAAGCCCTCCCAAACCGGGGATTCGGGCACGCCGCGGCGAATATAGACGACGAGAAGCGCGGGGATGACGCCGACGATGAACATGCCGCGCCACCCCGCGAACGGGTAGACCGCCCAAAAGACGATCGCAGCGAGGAGATAGCCCACCGCATAGCCTTCTTGGAGCAGGCCTGAGACGATGCCACGGCTCGATGACGGAATGCTCTCCATCGCGAGCGAGGAGCCGACTCCCCATTCTCCGCCCATGGCGATGCCGAAAACCGCGCGCAAGACGAGGAACGTCGCCAAATCCGGCGCGAAAGCCGAAGCCAACTCGATCACCGAGTAGAGCAAGATGTCGGCCATCAAAGTCGGCCGCCGCCCGAACCGATCGGCCAGCCAGCCGAAGATGAGCGCGCCCACCGGGCGCATCGCCAAGGTCAAGGTGATGGCATAGGCGACGTCCGCGATTTCGACATGGAAGTCTTCGGCGATCGAGCTGAGGACGAAAACGACGATGAAGAAGTCGAAGGCGTCGAGCGTCCAGCCGAGAAAGCTCGCCGTCACAACATTGCGCTGCGCGCGATCGAGGCTTCGCATCTCGTCGAAGAATTTCATCGCCGGACCTCGCCTTTATGCACTAGCGAGTTAAACACCGGAAACCCGCCGGCGTATCCGATGGTTGAGGCGTCCCGAGCCCGGGTCTAGACTGTGGGTCCGCATAAACTGGGGCTGCGCCATGTTCATCGACATTTATACGCACATCCTGCCACCGGCGGTCGCGTCCGCTCTTGAGCAAATGGGATCGGGTCTCGGCATTGCCAAACGCATGAAAGCCGTGCGCGACGTGCATGATTTCGATTCGCGCTTTCGCGCGATGGATCAGATCGGCGACTATCGTCAGATCATCTCGCTGCCCAACCCGCCGATCGAGGCCTTCACGACGCCGAAACAGGCGATCGAATTGGCCCAGGTCGCCAATGACGGCATGGCGGCGCTCGTGCAGAAGCACCCCGACCGCTTTCCCGCCTTCGTCGCGGCGCTGCCGATGC
>CAYMNX010000260.1:0-1871 GCA_964391905.1 uncultured Rhizobiaceae bacterium | reverse complement strand
CTCCTCCCCGCGAATATTTTTTCAGCTATCATGTCGCCGGATCGGATCGGCTGCAAGCGCCGGCTCTCGACGAGGGCGGCGGGAAAGCACTTGCGCCAGGGAGGAGATATGCCGGACTCGAAATCGAATATGCCGCCGCGCTCGGCCTTTAATGGCTATTACCGCAAGCAGACTGCCGAGCCGGATTGGACGCTCTGTCAGGTGGGGAGAGGCACGCCAGGCGGCGAATATCTGCGCCGCTTCTGGCATCCCGTTGCTTATGTCAGCGAGCTTGAGGATGTGCCGCTGCGGATCCGCGCTTTGGGCGAGGACCTCGTCGCCTTCCGCGACAAAAGCGGCCGCATCGGCGTGCTGCATCTTCATTGCTGTCACCGCAACGCTTCGCTCGAATTCGGCATCATCGAAGGGCGCGGGCTTCGCTGCTGCTATCACGGCCGGCTCTTCGATGTTGCTGGCCGGATTATCGAAATCCCGGGCGATCCGGCGGCGGAGCGGCTCGCGCAAGAGGCCGATCAGGGCGCTTACCCGACGCATGTCTTCGGCGGCATTCTGTTCGTCTATATGGGGCCGCCGGAGGATCAGCCCGTCTTCCCGCTCTATGACCGTTTTACCCTGCCGGGCGTCAAGCTCGTGCCCGGCCCGCGTTGGCCGCTCGGCTGCAACTGGATCCAGATCAAGGAGAACGCGGTCGATCCGCATCACACTCAGATCCTGCATGTGATTCCGCAACTGCGCGGGATGAATCATTTCGCGAATGAGTTCGGCAATTTCCCGACCCTGACATGGGCGGAGACGCCGGGCGGCGTGATGTATCTTGCGGCGCGCCGCGTCGGCGAGAATGTGTGGCTGCGCTCGGCCGAGATTCTCGGCGCCAATCTCCACACCATCAGCTCGATCTTCGAAACGGGCCAGGAGAGAAAGCGCGCGAGCCTGCCTTTCATGAGCATCTGGACCTTGCCGGTCGATGACGATCGCAGCATCGGCTTCTATGTAAGCCATGTCGCCGATAACGACCCGATGCCCTTCGAGCAGCGCCGTTATCTCGAAAGCTTCGGCCAAACCGACGACCGGCCTTATCGCGAACGGCAATGGATCCCAGCCGATTACGAAGCGCAGTCCGGCCAAGGCCCCATCAACATCCACGCGCTCGAGCAGCTTGGGACCCAGGACCGCGGCATCATTCTGTTTCGCCGCCAGATCCGCCGCGGCATCGAGGCGGTCGCACGCGGCGAGCCGCCATTGGGCTTCTATCGCCGCCATGAGGACGTGCCGCCGACCTTCGCCAATGACTGCGTCGTCCCGGCGAGCAACATCGGGGGCGATCCCGACGATCCGGTCGCGCTGCGCCGCTTTGCCGACGAGATGGCGATCGATTATCTGAAGGCGCCGCCGATGCGCGCGCTCGCCCGCAGCGCATAGCGCGCTATTTCGCGGGGTTCTGCTCCTTCCATGGATCTTTCACCGCCGGAAAGGTGACGAACTCGACATTGGCGAGCCGTCCGTCGACCTTGTCGACGCGGCGGATATAGATGTTCTGGACGATGTCGCGCGTCTCGGGATCGATCGCGATCGGCCCCCGCGGGCTGTCGGGATTCTTCCAGTGTGAGAGCAACGCCATCGCCTCATCCCCGGTGAACTTGCCCTTGGTCGCCTTCACGACATCGTAGATGGCGGCCATTCCGTCCCAACCTTGAACCGAGACGGGATTGGGCAGGAGCGTATCGCCGTAATCGCGCCTCCACGCGGCGAGGAATGCCTTATTTTGCGGCCGCGCGCTGGCGGCGGAATAGCTCGCGGCGCTGTTCACGCCGATGGCGATGTCACCCATATTCGGCAGTTCCTCGTCGGTCGTCAGGTCGATGCCCGACACC
>CAYMNX010000259.1:0-1972 GCA_964391905.1 uncultured Rhizobiaceae bacterium | reverse complement strand
TGTTCGCTGGCCTTGTCGAGACTGGCGTTGATGAATTTACCCTCGGTATAGGCCAAACGCACCACCCGTCCCGCCATCGGCGTGCGGTTCACATGCACGTCGAAGACGCTCATGAAAATACCGATGCGCCGCATGGGTTCGGCGCCGAGCCCCAGCTCCTGCGGCGGCGGCACCTCGTCGACGGCGATGATGACGCCATCGGCCGGCGCCAGCACCAGCCCTTCGCGCTGCGGGGAAACGCGCCACGGATCGCGAAAGAAATAGATGCACCAGGCGGTCGCGATGACGCCGAGCCAGCCGAGCGGCGCCGCGATCCAGAAGAGGATCAAGGTGACGACCGCAAAGATCGCGATGAAGCGCCAGCCATCCGGATGGATCGGCGCGAAGACATGCTTCAGCAACGCACTGGCTCTCCAGCCCAGAAGTCTGCCGGCTCGGAATCGCTGATATTTTCCTCGTCCCCGCGCAAGCGGAGACCCAGGAGCCCTGGATTCCCGCTTCCGCGGGAATGACGAGCTCAGCGGCGACCCGTGCCAAGCAGTTGGATGGGCGTTCTAGCGTAAAAGGAGCGGGCCGCCTACCGCCCTTCGCGGCGCCAGGCGACGAAGAGAGCGCCGAGGGCAAGGACCAGCGCGAGGATGCCGGGGAGGAGCGGCGTCTCGCTGACGCCGGTCACGACATAGTCGCCGTTCTGGCGCAGGCCGAGCCAGTTGCGGCCGGCGGCGGTGCGGTCGGCGGCGACGCGGCGAATATCCGGCAGCGAGCCGTTGCCGATCCAGTACCTGCCGCCGCCGGTGGCGCCGACATCGGCCGCGACTTTCTCGTCCGTGGTGCGAACATCGGCGAGCTCGATCGGATTGAGCGCGCCCGCCGCGGCGAGCGCCGTGCGCGTGCCGTCGGTCACGCGATAGAGGCCGCTTTCGCTGATCGGGATCGAGCCGGTGCTGCGGCCGCCGGTCTGCGGCGCCAGGCTGAGCGTCTGCGGCTTGCCGTCGGGGCCGGTGACGGTCACCGGCTGGTCGTTGGGCTCCAAGGATTGCCGCGTCACGACGAGGCGATTGCCGATCACCTCGGCGCGGAGATCGTTCTCCTCGAGATCGGGCTCCTTCATCAGCCAGTAGACGACACGGCGCAAGAGCTCGGCCTGCGGGCCGCCGCCTTCGAAGCCGCGCGTCCAAAGCCACATCTCGTCGGACAGCAATTGCGCGACGCGCCCCTGGCCGATGCGATCGAGCACCAGGAGCGGATGATCGCCGAGCCCGTCGAGCACCACCGTGCCGCGATGCGGCTGCGCGTCGACGTCGAGGAACCAGCGTCCCCATTGCGGCATCTTGCTCGGATCCTCGGGCGAGCCCGGCAGATCCGAGGTCACGGGATGACGGTGCCCCGCCGCGCTGACATGCGGCACGAAACCCTGCTCGATGATGTTGCCGGTGGGCTCGGCCGGCAGCACCGCGCCCAAGGGCGTGCGGTAGAGACTCTCGGGCCGGCCGAAGCTCGGCCCCGCCGCGTCGAGGAAGGCGCCGCCATTCTGCACATAGCGCGCGATGTTCTCGAGATAGGCCGGCGGCAGCACGTTCATCTGCTTGTAGCGGTCGAAGATGATGAGATCGAACTGATCGAGCTTCTCGTCGAACAATTCGCGGATCGGGAAGGCGATCAGCGACAGCTCGCGGATCGGCGTGCCGTCCTGCTTCTCGGGCGGGCGCAGGATCGTGAAATGGATGAGATCGACCGACGGATCGGATTTCAGGATGTTGCGCCAGGTGCGCTCGCCCTGATGCGGCTCGCCCGAGACGAGCAGCACTTTGAGGCGATCGCGCACGCCGTTGACGACGAGCGCGGCGCGGTTGTTGTCGAGAGTGAGCTCGTGCGGACCCCGCTCGGCTTCGAGCTCGACCACATTGGCGCCGCCATGGTCGATCGGAATCGTCAGCGGCACGTCGCGCCCCACCGGCACCGTGCGGATGAC
>CAYMNX010000258.1:0-3429 GCA_964391905.1 uncultured Rhizobiaceae bacterium | reverse complement strand
GCCGTCCTTGCGCGCCGCCATCTCGGGCAGCACGAGCTTCGCGAGCCAGAGCGCGCTTTTGACATTATTGGCGAAGACGCGATCGAAGGCCTCGTCCGTCACGTCTTGCAGCGGCCCCAGAATCGGATTGGCGCCGACATTGTTGACGAGAATGTCGATGCCGCCGAATGCCGCATGCGTCTTCTCGATCAAGGCTTGAAGCTGCGCCTTGTCGCCGACATGGCAGGGAATGGCGATGGCCTTGGCGCCCGCGCCGCGGATCGATGCGGCGACCTCTTCGCAAGCTTCGGCCTTGCGGCTCGATATCACCACCCTCGCCCCGCAGCTCGCCATCGCCTCGGCGATGGCGCGGCCGATGCCGCGCGACGAGCCGGTGATCACCGCGGTCTTGTTGGTGAGATCGAAAAGTCCCATGCCGAGCCGCTCCCCATCACGCTTTGGTTACCATCCTATTACTTTTACCGGCGTCCGGCGCGCATCACGACATCGGAGCCTTGCGCCCCGCGCACTCGATTCCGCCCCTTGCCCATGCTAGGAAAGCAGGCAAAGAAATGGATCGGGCGAGCAGCGCAATGGCAGAAATCGCGAATGTCGCCGGCTCGGCATCGAGGCTGCGCGATGTCAAGGTGATCGGCTTGGTCGGCGCGGCTCATTTCATGAGCCACGTTTATGTCATGATGCTGCCGCCATTGTTCATTTTCGCACGTGCGGAATATGGCGTGAGCTTCGCCGAGCTCGGCTTTGCCATGGCGGTCTTCGGCCTCTTTTCGGCAAGCCTCCAGACCCCGGCCGGCTTCATCGTCGACCGCTTCGGCTCGGGCACCCTGCTGATCGCGGGCCTTGTGCTGAGCGGCACGGGTACGGCGATCATTGGCCTCGTTCCGGCTTATTGGGCCCTGATTCTCGGCTATGCCTGCCTCGGCCTCGCCAATACGATCTACCATCCCGCGGATTACGCCATCCTCTCGCATGGCGTCACGCCGCCGCGCATGGCGCAGGCCTATTCGATACACACCTTTCTCGGCATGGCGGGCCAGGCCGTGACACCCGCTTTCATGCTCGCGATGGCGCAAATCTGGGGCTGGCGCAGCGGCTTCCTGGGCATCGCGGTCATCACCTATCTCGTCGCGATCGCGCTCTTGCTGCAGAAGAACGTGCTCGCCGACCGGCGCGCGAGCGAGCCGCGCAAGGAAGACGGCACCCCGGCGCAGCCCGGTGGCTGGCGTCTGTTGCTGTCGGGGCCGATCCTGCGCAGCTTTGTCTTCTTCGCCTTCCTCACGATGACCGGCAACGCCTTGGCGAATTTCACGATCGTCGGTCTCGGCGCGATCCATGGTACGCCACTTTCGGCGGCGAATATTGCGCTGACATCGTTCCTCATCTTCAACGCGCTCGGCGTCCTCTCGGGCGGCATCATCGCCAACCGGCTCAAGAACCCGCTGCGCGTCGCGACCATCGGCCTTGCCGCGAGCGGCGTCACCATCCTGATCCTGACCTTCGTCGATTTCGGCGCGTCCTGGCTGATCGCGATGATGGGCATCACCGGATTCCTTAACGGCGTCATCATGCCGTCGCGCGATCTGATCGTGCGGGCGGTGACGCCGCCCGGCTCCTTCGGCCTCGTCTTTGGCTTCGTCAGCACGGGCTTTTCCGTCTCGGCCGTGATCGCGCCGCCGCTTTACGGCTGGATGATGGATCAGGGCGAGCCGCGCGTCATCTTTCTCTGCGCCGCCGGCTTCACCATGCTGTCGCTCCTGATGGCGCGCAGCGCGAAACCCGAGCAGCGCGCCGCCGCTTGAGCGCTTACGCGGCGCTGCGTGCGCCGCGCTCCAACAGCCCCGCCCGCACCAGCGCCGCGCGAATGCGCTCAATCTCGGCGTCGGACAATTTTGCCAGCGGCGGGCGCACGGTCGCGCGCGGCAGCTTGCCGAGCAGGACCAGCGCCTCCTTCATGCGATTGTGCATGTCGACGAAGGGATCGGCGTAGAAGACCTCCGCCGTCGGATAGATGCGATCGTTGAGGCGGCGCGCTTCGGCGAGATCGTTCGCCTGCACGGCACGGAAGAGCCGCGCTTGGAGATCGGCGATGACGCTGCCCGAGCCCGAGAGCAAGCCCTTGCAGCCGAGCACCAGCGAGCTGAAGAGCCAAGCGCTGTTGGTGCTGAGCACATTGATCGGCCGGTCGAGCGATTGCAGCGTGCGGATGTTGCGCTCATGGAGTGGAACTTGCGGCGTCCAATCCTTGATCGCGCGGATGGTCGGAACCGCCTCGACGAGCTTCAAGAGCGTATCGAGCGGATAGCCTTGCCCGCTCTGCAAGGGATATTCGAAGACGATGATCGGCAGATCCGATGCATCCGCGATGCGCTGGAAATGCGCGATGACCATCTCGGGCCGTTGGCCCAGGGTCAGCGGCCCCGGCGGAAAGACGAGCAGCGCCGAAGCGCCGCCCTCCTGTGCCATGCGCGCGATTCGCGCCGCCTCGAGACTCCCCTCGGCATAGACACCGTTAACGATCGGCACCTTTCGCCCGATCTCGTCCTCCGTGATCGCGAGCACCCGGCGCTGCTCATCGAAGCTGCACGACGCGACTTCCGTTGCGTGTGCGTTAATCGTGACCGCTGCGATTCCGGTGACCGCGGCGACGTCGCTCAGATGGCGGCGAAAGGACGGTTCGTCGATCGACAGGTCGTCATGAAAGGGCAGCAGACAGGCCGGAATAACGCCTTCAGGAACGAAGTTCGCATGTCGCGGCATTCACCATCTCCTCTTCAGTCTTTGTTCATTATATCACGATTGGGGCGCCATTGCTCATAACCGGACTCCGCACTTAAGGCACGCAAATGGGCTATTGCATGGCCGCATAATCGGATATTTACCGATGGTCCTCGAAAATACCGTCTTCGCGATTCAGGAGCAAAGAATGAAACTAGCGATCAAGGCCCCTGCTTTCCTTTTCCTTACGTCGCTCGCTTTTGGTGCCGGAGCCCATAAGGCCGTCGCCGACGGTCAGGACGTCTTCAACGACAATTGCGCCGTCTGCCATTCGCCCGAGGCCGGAACGAACAAGCTCGGCCCCTCGCTCTTCGGCATCGTCGGACGCAAGGCCGGCACGGTCGATGGCTACACCTACGCGCCGGCGATGAAGCAATCGGGTTTGACCTGGGATCGCGCGACTCTCGACAAATACATCACCGACCCGCAGGGCGTGGTCCCCGGAACCAAGATGCTCTTTCCGGGAATCAAAAACGCCGACGATCGCAAGGCGGTGATCGACTATCTCGCCTCGCTTCATTGAGGGCAGCCGCGGCTGCTCATGCCGCGGCGCTTAGCGCTGCGAAAGCAAGGGTCTTGATGTCGCGGCGCGCGATCAATCGGGCCATGGCCGGATCGGTCAACGCGGCGAGCTCGTCGCGGCTGCGGTAATGC
>CAYMNX010000257.1:0-3041 GCA_964391905.1 uncultured Rhizobiaceae bacterium | reverse complement strand
GCTCTATATCGCGTGCACGCAGATATTGGTGCGCGCCGATCACGAGCGCATCGCCCCTTTGCCTGCCGATCTGCGCGCCGATGTCGCGACCGTCGCCAAGAACGCGGTGGCGCATCATACCGTCGTCATTCTCTCGGACTATGCGAAGGGCGTGCTGGGCGACGGCCTCGCCGCCGAGATCATCGCCGCCGCCAAAGCCGCCGGCTGCCTCGTCGTGGTCGATCCGAAAGGCAGCGATTACGGGGTTTACCGCGGCGCCGATGTGCTGAAGCCGAACCGCCCGGAATTGGCCGCGGCGGCCCATGCGCCGGTCCGAACCGATGATGAGGTGATCGCGGCGGCACGCGCGCTGATCGCGGCGCACGATCTCGGCGCGATGCTCGTTTCCTGCGGCAAGGACGGCATGCTGCTGGTCGAAGGCAGCGGCGCGATCCTGAAGCTCACCGCCGAAGCGCGCGAGGTATTCGACGTCTCGGGAGCGGGCGATACGGTGGTATCGGTGCTTGGGGCATCGCTCGGCGTGGGCGCCAGTCTCGCCGATGCGGCGCGGCTCGCCAATGCCGCCGCGGGCGTGGTCGTGGGCAAGGTCGGCACGGCCGTGGTCGAGCCGACCGAGCTCGAAGCGGCCTTGCTCAACCGCGACACGATCGAGCAACGCAAGACCCTGCCGCTCTCGCTGGCACTCGATCAGATCGCGCGCTGGCGGCGCAGCCGCCTGAAGATCGGCTTTACCAATGGCTGCTTCGATCTGCTTCATCCCGGCCACGTCTCGCTGCTCAACCAGGCAAAGGCGGCATGCGATCGCCTGATCGTCGGCATTAATAGCGATCAATCGGTGGTCCGGCTCAAAGGTCCCGGGCGGCCGGTCCAGAATCAGGACGCGCGGGCCGCGGTGCTGTCGTCGCTCGCCGCCGTCGACATGGTGGTGATTTTCGATACCGACACGCCGCTGGAGCTGATCGAGGCGACGCGCCCCGACGTCCTCGTCAAGGGCGCCGACTACCGCCTCGATCAAGTCGTCGGCGGCGATGTCGTGCAATCCTATGGCGGCAAGGTTCTGCTCGCCGATCTCATGCCCGGCTACAGCACGACGGCGACGATTGCGCGCGCCGCGCGTTAATCGCCACACAGGTCCCCTAAACGCGATATTAAATTTTAGACAACCGATTCCACTTCGCCCGCTCCGGGGTCAAGTATGCGCTGCAGTCGCGCCGCGGCAAGCCGGGCAAAGCGCAGCTGCACGGCACGCCGGCGCGCCGGACTCAGCGGATGTGCGTGTGGCTCGCGCAACAGCGCGGCGCCAAAGCCATCGGCTTGAATGAGTCCGCATTCGAGTGGGATCAATTCTTGCGGAAATGTCTCAGATACAGCGAAATAGATTTTGTCGCACCATTGCCGATACTCCGGCCATTTGCGGTCGGAACGGAAATCCGCTACCGACGATTTGATTTCAACGATCACGAGCGCGCCGTCGCGGCCGAGCGCCATCAGATCGGCGCGCCGTCCATCGGCGAGCGGAACTTCCGCAAGAACCGCGAAACCGCGTTGCGCCAGAGCGCGCGCCACCCCGCGACAGAGCGCTTTCGGGATTTCGCGAGCATCGGGCATGGCGGAGGCCAGGTCATCCTGAGGAGTGGAGGCGATGGAGAATAGCAAGCGTTGGCATTTTTTGCGCGATGCCTGGCGCCTCGCCAAGCCCTATTGGGTCTGCGAGGATAAGTGGCGCGCCTGGGGCCTTTTGACGGCGGTCATCGTGCTCAACCTCGCCTCCGTTTATATCAACGTTCGCCTCAATATCTGGCGCAACGATTTCTACAACACGCTGCAGAACCTCGACGAACGGGCCTTCTTTTACCAGCTCGCGATATTTGGCGGGCTCGCGACGGCGTTCATCGCCATCGTCGTCTATCAGGTCTACCTGCAGCAGATGCTGCAAATCCGCTGGCGCCGCTGGCTGACGCGCCGCTATATCGGCGATTGGCTCGATTCCAAGGCCTATTACCGGCTTCAGCTCGAAGCCGACGGTACCGACAACCCCGATCAGCGCATCTCCGAAGATCTCGATCGGTTCACGCGGCAGAGCCTCGGACTCACCGTCGGAACGACCGGGCTCTTGAATGCTATCGTCACGCTGGTGTCGTTCCTCGGCATCTTATGGTCGCTCTCCGGCAGCATGGCGATCCCCCTGGGCAGCTTCGGCACGATCAATCTGCCGGGCTATATGGTGTGGTTCGCGTTGATCTACGCCGTCGCCGGCACCTGGCTCACCATCAAGGTCGGGCGGCCTCTCGTCGGACTCAATTTCACGCAGCAGCGCTATGAGGCGGATTTCCGCTTCAGCCTCGTGCGGCTGCGCGAGAACACCGAGCCGGTGGCGCTCTATAACGGCGAGGCGCGCGAGCATGCGATCTTTGCCATGCGCTTCCGCAACGTGGTCGACAATTTCTGGGCGATCATGAAGCGGATCAAGATCATCAATTGGTGGACCAGCTTCTACGGGCAATTCGCGGTCATCTTTCCCTACATCGTCGCCGCGCCGCGCTTCTTTTCGCGAACCATGCAGCTCGGCGGGCTGATGCAAACCGCCGACGCCTTCGGCACGGTCCAGGGCGCGCTCTCCTTCATCGTCACCTCCTACACCGATATTGCGGATTGGCAGGCGGTGATCGAGCGCCTTGTCAGCTTCGACGATCGCGTGCGCGAGATCGCGACCGCCGCCCGCGCGCCGCAGCCGATCGTGATCGAGCGCAAGGGCGAGGGAATCGACGTCAAGCAGCTCGATCTCGATCTTCCCGGCGGTGTCGCGCTGCTGCGGCACGTCGATCTCGCGGTCGAGCCGGGCGAGTCCATGCTCATCACCGGCCCAACCGGGAGCGGCAAGAGCACCTTGCTGCGCGCGCTTTCCGGCATCTGGCCCTATGGCAAGGGGGCGATCCGCCTCGCCTTGGGCAAGCTCCTGTTCCTGCCGCAGAAACCTTATATGCCGCTCGGCAGCTTGCGCTCGGCGCTGATCTACCCGCGCGAGGGGCTCGACGTGTCGG
>CAYMNX010000256.1:0-3871 GCA_964391905.1 uncultured Rhizobiaceae bacterium | reverse complement strand
GCGCGATCGTGCCGCCGGAGGGTTGAGATGGCGCCGCCGCGTATTCTCGTCGTCGAGGCGCGCTACTACACGCATATCTCCGACGAGCTGCTGAAAGGCGCCAAGCGGGCGCTCGAGGAAGCGCAGGCGCGCTATGAGGTCATCACCGTGCCCGGCGCTTTCGAGATCCCGGCGGCAATCCGCTTTGCCGCGACCTCGAACGCCCCCTATGACGGCTATGTCGCGCTTGGCTGCGTCATCCGCGGCGAGACGACCCATTACGAGCATGTCTGCACCGAAAGCGCTCATGGGCTGCAAAGCCTGGCGCTCGAGCACAACCTCGCCATCGGGTTTGGCATACTGACGGTCGAGAATGAAGAGCAGGCACTCGCCCGGGCGCGGATCGACAAGCGCGACAAGGGCGGCGAGGCGGCAAAAGCCTGTCTTGCGATGGTGGAGTTGAAACGCCGCTTCGGCCTTACGAATTGATAGGGATGTCCACGCAAACGACATCGCGAGCCGCGCCCGAAGCCGGGCGGCGGCGTACGGCGGCGAGGCTCGCCGCCGTGCAGGCGCTCTACCAAATCGAGCTGTCGGGCGCCTCGCCTGCCAATGTCGTCGGCGAATTCATCAAGCATCGCTTGGGTCACGACGGCGAAAGCGATAATTTCGGCGAAGCGGATCAGGGATTGTTCGCGATGCTGGTCGAGGGCACCTGCGCCCGCCGCGACGAGCTCGACCGCCACATCGCCGCCGCGCTGACGCCCGATTGGCCGCTGGAGCGTCTCGAGATCATCTTGCGCTCGATCCTGCGCGCCGGCGCCTATGAGCTTCTGGCAAGACCCGAAGTGCCGTTTCGCGTCGCAATCAGCGAATATCTCGATATCGCGCACGCGTTCTTCGCCGGCAAGGAGCCGGGTTTGGTCAATGGTGTCCTTGACCGTCTTGCCCGGACCCGCCGGTCCGAAGATCTGCGGGGGGAAGAGGGTGGCAGCGAGCCCGCATCGCGATGAATTCGAGCGCATCGCGCGCTTCTTTGCACCGCTCGCCGCTCCGGGGGCGCTGGGGCTCGTCGACGATGTGGCGCTGATCGACGGACCTGCGGGCGAGCAATATGTTCTCACCACCGACGCGATCATCGAAGGCATCGATTATTTCCCGAATGATCCGCCACGGCAGGTCGCGCAGAAGCTGCTTCGCGTCAACCTCTCCGATCTCGCCGCCAAGGGCGCGCGGCCCTTCGGCTATTTGTTGACGACGGCGCTGCCGCGCTCTTGCGACGAGGCCTGGCTTCAGGAATTCACCGCGGGTCTCGCCGCCGATCAGGCCCGATACGGCTTGGGGTTGCTGGGCGGCGACAGCTCGGCCACGCCCGGGCCGACGACCCTGTCGCTCACGGCGATCGGCCGTATCGCCAAGGACAAGGCGGTGCTGCGTCGCGGCGCGAGGCCGGGCGACCTTGTCTTCGTCTCGGGGACGATCGGCGATGCGGCGCTCGGCCTCGCGGTGCTCAAGGGCGAGCTGGCCGCGCTGGACGCGGATGACCGCGATTTTCTGATCGATCGCTATCGCCTGCCGCAGCCGCGTGTTGCCCTCGGGCAAGCGCTCGTCGGTCTCGCCCACGCGATGATCGACATTTCCGACGGGCTGGTGGCGGATCTCGGCCATCTCTGCAGCGCTTCGCGGGTAAGAGCCGTCATTCGCGCCGGCGACATCCCGCAATCAGCGGCCGCGCGCAAAGCATTGGCGGCTCGCGCGAGCGGCCTCGCCGCCATTCTCGGCGGCGGCGATGATTACGAGCTCCTCTTTACCGCGGCACCTGATATGGCCTACAGAATTGGCGAAGCGATGCACGAAGCCGGGATCGCCGTCACCGCGATCGGCAAAATGGAAGCGGGCGAGGGGGTGAGAGTGCTCGATGACGAGGGGAACGCAATACCCGTGGAACACACCGGCTACTCTCATTTTTAGCGTCGTCGTCGCGCTCTTGTGCTGTGCCTCGATCTCGCTTCCGGCGCGCGCCGCCGACCACGCTCCGGCCGCGCCCGGCGACAACGAGCCGTCCTATGTCCGCTTCGATCCGATCTTCGTCTCGGTGATCGAAGGCAATCGCGTGACGCGGCAAGTCGGGACCACCCTCGTGCTCGAGCTTGCCCAAGGCCAAGCGAAGGCCGATATCGAGGCGAAGCGCAAACAGCTGACGGACGCTTTCTTCCAGGAACTCTACGGATTTTTCCAAACCCGCGCTGGCGCGCGTGGAAAAATCGACGAGCGCTATTTGAAGAAGCGCTTGCTTGCGACCGCGGGAAAGGTCGTCGGTCCACATGCGATCAAAGAAGTGCTGATCGAGCAGTTGTTCGAGCGCGGCAGCTGAACGAGTTTCCATGTAAGGGAGCGCGCGAAGAGCGGCTCACAGCATGAAATCGTGCCGCCGCGGCTCACCCAGCATGACGTCGCCCCAATCGCGTGCGTGAAGCGAGACGCTGTTGGTGATGTGCTGACGCGCTGCCGTGATGTCGGCGATGATCCGCCCGTAAGGGTGCTCGTCGTGAAGGCCCGACGCGCCGGTCGTTTCCAACAGCCGATGCGCGGCCACGCGGCAGCGCTCGGTCGTGAGCGAGAGCTGGTACTTGATCCTGAGGCGTTCTTCGATCGGCGGTACCTCGTCGCGTTCCGCATAGGCCGCGAGCCCCGCGAAATTATGCTCGAGCAGCGTCTTCGCCTCGTCGATCACTGTCGCGGCCTCGGCGCAGAACAGGGCGAGATCCGGATTGCGTCGATTAGATCCGCGGCCTTGCCGCAATTCGGCGAGCACGCGATCGAGCATGCCTTGCAGCGCCCCGACCGCCGCGTTCGATACGCCGCCGGCGAAAACGAGGCCGAACGGCAAGCGATAAAGCGGGGCGCGATTGACCTCTTGGCCGGGGCCTGTGCAGTTGAACAGATCGACCATGCGATGCGCGCGATGAATCGGGATGAAGACATCATTCACGACGATATCGTGGCTGCCGGTCGCCTTGAGCCCGGCGACGCGCCAGGTATCGACGATCTCGAAGTCGCGACGCGGCACCAGCATCAAATAATCGCCGTCCGGCGTCGAGCTTGTACCGCCGCCGAGAAGAGCCCAGCCGGCGTGGTCGCAGCCGCTCGCATAGTGCCAGCGGCCGCTCAAGCGAAAACCGCCGGCGACCGGAACGCCCGTGCCGGCACGCCGCAGCGCGCAGCAAACCAGCGTCGAATCATCGCCGCCCCAAATCTCCTCGGCCGCGCGCGGATCGAACAGCGCCACCGCCCAAGGGATGACGCCAAGCACGCCCACGACCCATGCGGCCGACATGTCGCCTTCGCCCACCGCCATCTCGAGGGCGTAGAGCAAAGTCGGCGACAGCTCATAGCCGCCCCAGCGCTTGGGTTGCAGGACGCGAAAGATGCCGGTTTCCTGAAGCGCGGCAATGGTTGCGGGCGAGACTCGGCGTTCGCGCGCGCCGCTTTCGGCCCGTGCTGCGATGGTCGGGATCAGCGCGCGGACCTGGCGCAGTAATTCCTGCGGACTGGCTGTCATGCGTTGACGTCTGCCCCTCGATGCTCTTTATCTAAGCGGGCATTCGCGGCCCTGTTAAGTATAAAGCGCGGTCTTCGCGACATACAATCCGACATTGCCTCGGCGGCTTGCTTCTGGCATGTTCCGCGCGCTTTAAAAAAAGGGTCGATTCTCGACAAAGGACAAAGAAATGAACATGGCCTATTGGTTGGTGATCGGCGCGGGCGTGCTCGCTATTCTTTATGGGCTCGTGACGAGTCGACAAGTGCTCGCGGCGAATGCCGGCTCGGAGCGCATGCAGCAGATTGCCGGCGCGATTCAAGAGGGCGCGCGCGCCTATCTCAATCGGCA
>CAYMNX010000255.1:0-3388 GCA_964391905.1 uncultured Rhizobiaceae bacterium | reverse complement strand
GCAGCGATTTGAACGGCCGCAGCCCGTCGCTTGGATCGGCGCGCCATTCGCGATCGGCGATCTCGGCTGGCATCGGTGCTTTGATCCCGGTTCCATCGGCATGCAGCCCGTCGCGGATTTCGGCCATGACGCGCTCGATCGGCTCGGGTAGCCAGCAATGCCCGGTCTTGAACTCATCGCCGGTGCCGTCGAGGTCGAGATGGAACTCGACCACGGTCGCGCCCCAGCGATGGATCGCCCGCTGAATGACCCCGGGCCGCGCCGAATGATCGGACCAGCCGACGGCGCATCGATGCGCCTGCCGCAAGGTCTCGATCGCGGCCAGATTGGCGTCCTCGACGGGATGCGGATAGCCCGAGACGCAATGGAGCAGCGTCAAATCCGTGCCGCCCGCGCCGCGGAATGTCGCCACCGCGGCCGCGATCTCGTCCGGCGTCGCCATCCCGGTCGAGAGGATCAAGGGCTTGCCAGTCTTGGCGCAGGCATAAATGAGTGCCGGCCAGGTCAGCTCGTAAGAGGCAATTTTGTAGCGGCTGACATAGGGGCGGAGGTCCTCGACCGCCTGTAACGAAAACGGCGTGCAGGTGAACTCGACCTTGCGCCGCTTGCACTGCTCGGCGATCGTCGGGATGAACTCCGTCGGCAGCTCCCAAGCCTTGCGCCGGCGATGCGCCTCGCTGCGCGCGAGGATCTCGGGCGCGAAAAGCTCATCGATGCGGAACAGCTGAAATTTGACCGCATCGCAGCCGATTTTTGCCGCCGTGTCGACGAAGTCGAGGCACCGCGCAATATCACGCGCGTGATTGCTCGACACCTCGGCGATGAACATAACCATGCGCTCGATCTCCTTGCCCTAAGCGGCCTGCCCCAGCGTCAGGCTGAAAGCGACGGTGAGCGGCCACCGCTCGGCGCGGCTCGGCTCGGCCGGCTTCACCGTGTCGTCGATCTCTGCGGCCGAGAACGAAATGCGAAAGAAAAAGCTGTGGCGCAAACGCCGCCAAATCACCATCGGTACGATGGCGGCTTGCTCGCGCGGCACGGCCACCGCGACGGAGTGTCTGTCGTCGCCAAAGAGAAGCTCGCCCTCGGTCATGCCGAGCGCGGTGCTCGCCGAGACCATATGCGAGACCGGCCGGCCATGGTCGAACTCCACACCGTTGAGTGGGAAGCGCTCCAGATTAGGGCCGCCATGATGGGTGGCGTACCACAGACGGTCGGCGCGGAAAGCTTCGGGATTGGCGGTCAAATGCCCGAGACGCAGCACGCCCAGGGGCAGGCTCGACCAGCACAGCCGGTAGAGAAGATCGATGCGCGGACGATCATGATGAAGGCGCCATTCCTTTTCGATCGCGCCGAGGGGCGTCGTCGTCGTGGCGTGGATTGAGCGCCATTCCGGGCCTTCGACGAGCAAGGCTTCGATCGGCGCCAGATCGGTGATCTGCGCCTTTCCCGGCTGCTGAAAGACGAGATGAGCGCTGTAGAAATCGGCGCCGAGCCGAATGTCGTCGTAATAGCCGAAGGGGATGGTTCCCAAGAGCCATGAGTACGGCTCGTCGGCGCGCCAGAGGCGGTGGATCGCCAGGCCGCGCTTCGCATTGAACTCGACCCCGAGGGGACCGTCATCGAGCCTGATGAGACCGTCGGGCCCCGGCTCGAGCCGCCGCTCCCGCGACGAATTCCGACCGATCGCCCAAGGCCGTGCCTCGGCATGATTCCAGCGTCGCTCGAACGCGCTCAAACGCGCGCGGTAGGAAGCCCAGCGCCGCTCGGTGATGTGCGTACGAAAGTCGCTCGCATAGAGGTAGCAAAGCTCCCGCCAATCCTCATCGGTCGCGGAGAGGGAGTCGCGCAGGCGGTGGGCAAGGGCGAGACAGCGGCTGTTGATGCCGATATCGTCGCGCCCGGTCGCGGCCCAGCGCAGCACGTTGTACTTCTCCTGCTTCTTCGTTGGCAGCGGCATGGCCGCATTGGTCAGGGCCAAAGGCGCGGTGTCGCCTTGCGCCAAGGTTGCCAAGATCGCAGAAGGCCGCACGCAGTCGATACGTGGATCATCGCGCAAGGCGTGGAACAGATCCTCGATCGCATGCCATTCCGAGGTCGCGCTCTGATTCGGCTCGGCCTCGAAGCGCCCCGGCCGGAAATCGAATATTTCCGCATCGTTGCAGTAGAGGTTGAGTGCCGGCACGCGCGCCGCGAGCTGCCGGTCAAGCCACTGCCGATAGGCGGTGCGATCTTCGACGCCATGCGCGAGGCGCTGGAATTTCTGGAAGGCGACGGTCCAACTCCATAACACCGGCAGGGTACGGCCGGCGGCGCTCAACGCCGGCTGCGCCGCATAGCGCAATGCCGGGTCCCACTCGGGATTGGCGAGAAAGACATTATCCCAATCGGTGATGAAGCCCTGATAGCCGGCATCGATATAGTGGTCGATCATCGAGCAGCTGAAGCATTGCTCGTTGACGAGAACGAGCGCCGGGCGTTGCCCAAGAAGCCTCTCGTAAGTCTGATTGCCGAGCCGCAAATTCGCGGCGTTGACGACCGAAGGAGCGAGCGGACCGATCAATTGCGCTTCACCGCTGGCGACGGGCTCGACAAGACCGGAGGCAATGAGTTCGCGGAATTTCGCAACCCAGCTTCGATCCAGGCGCTCGATCGTCGCGAGCGTGTAGCCGGTCAGCTCGATCCCGATCGGGAATCGGCAGCGCTCCGCCGCGCGCAAGAGCGGCCAATAGCAGTGCTCGATGACCGTCGGCCGTGCTTCCTCCTCGATCGAGGAGAACATCAGGTTGAGGTGAAAAACCATCCAGACCCGCGTTCGGGTTTGGGCGGTCTGGCGGCGATCAGGCGACGGGATCATTCGCTTCGCAATGAGACGGCGTATTGGCAGCCGGCGCGGAAGGGCAGGAGCGCCATTCGGCGCAAGATGGCACAGAGTTGGTTAATCCATTCTTGCTGCCCGGCGACGACCGCCGCGGCGCGTCAATCGATAACGAACTCGACGGTTCGCACCGCTTGCTCCGCGGCCGCGATCGCGGTGGCGCGATCGGGCGCACAGCTGATGACGTAGCCGACGCGGGAAGGGTGGTTCTCTGCGGCGGCAACCGCATCGCCAGGCTCGACCCAAAGATCGACCTTTTTGACATGATCGATGGCTTCCGCCTTTGCGATATCGCGAAGCGCACGGATGGTGCCCGGTCTCGGAAAGAAATAACGCTGCGAGGTCGCCATGGCCTTTGTCGGCCGGAACCGTCGCGGATCGACCGAATTACCGACGGCCATGTCGATGAGAATGTCAACGATGTCGACCCCTGTCGACCACGGGACTTTGTCGTAGCAGAAATTGCCGCCAGAGAGACGGGCGGCAATTTCGATCACATAGGCCTTGCCG
>CAYMNX010000254.1:0-2418 GCA_964391905.1 uncultured Rhizobiaceae bacterium | reverse complement strand
CGAGATCACGACGGGTGCCGGTCCCAAGGTGATCGAACAGCAGAAGGCCGCCTAATTCGAAAAGGCAGGTTCTGAGGAACGGGCGGTCCCGCGGGACCGCCCGTTTCGTTTGCGCCTCAGTGCGTCGGGCGGCCGAGCGCGTTGGCGAGCACGAGATAGAGCTTCCCGACATCGGCGGTGACGAAGGTCGCGCCCATGACGTCGGCGCGATCGACGGTGCGGGCCTGGGACAAGAGCTGCTCGAATTGATCCATGTAGCGCATCGCCTGCTCGCGGAAGCTTGGATCGCCCTCGAATTTCTCCTTGATGATGGCGCCCGCTTGCCGGTCCTGGAGCTGCAGGATGTAGCGTGCGAAGACACCGCGCTCGCCCGCATGGAACCGCTTCCAGATCGTATCCGGCACCGGCTGGTCGAGGACGCGGGCGAGATCGACGGAGAGTGATTGCAGCGTCTCGATGATGAAGGTCGCGGATTTGAGGAAGGTGTCGGTCTGGTTGCTTTGCGCCTGGTCGCGCATGCGCTGGGCGAGGGCCGCGGCGTCATTGGCCGCCTTCAAGAAGGTCTGGGTATGGGCGCGGAATACCTCGCTCGCCTCGCGCGCCCGACCGCCGGCCTGCTCGGCGGCGCCGACCAGCGCCGCCGACTGATTGTGGTAGATGTCGCTGATGTCGCGCAGCCGCTCGACCGCGAGATCGGTGGCGGCGTTGAGCTCGGCCGCCTGGCTGCGCAACACGCCGCGCGCGGCTTCGAGCCGCGAATTGGCCTCCTCCAAGATGGTGTTGAGCTCGCCGATCTGGCGCTGCACCTGCTCGGCGGCGTTGTCGCGATGCTGCATCATCGCATCGCCCGCCGCGGCAAAGCTCGCGACCTGATCGCGTGCCCGGCCGCATAGCTCCTCGAGGCGCGCGGTGACCGAGCCCGCCGCGTCGCCGATCGCCGCAAAATGGTCGTTCAAGAGATTGCGTGCCCCGTCGATGCGGCCGACGGTCTGATCGACCGCGGCGGCGAGATCCTGAATGTGCTGATGGAACTGGACGCCGACATCGCGCAGCGTCGCGCCCGCCGCGTCGCCGGCGGCGGCAAGGCCGAGGCCCGCCTCGTCGACCTGCTTCGCAACGCCGACCAGCGTCGCGCTCGCCTTCATTGCGGTCTCATCGAGCCGCACCGTCTGCTCTTCGATCATCTGATGACGCGCGATGAGGCGCTGCGCCACCTGCTCGCTCGCCTCGTCGGCAACCCGGCTGTGGTCGAGAAGCAGGCGGCCGATCTCATCGGCGCGCGCGGCCGAGCGCTCCGTTACCTCGGTCATCGTCGCGGCGCCGTTCTGCAAGGTGCGATCGATCGCCGCGCTGATGATGGTCAGCTTCTCGGCCGCGAGCGTCATGTCGTTGAGCTGATTTTGCAGCAGCGCGCCGATGCTCTCGGTATGGCTCGTGACTTGCGACGCCGCCGCATTCAAGCGCTCGACATAGCCGTCGAGCGCACCATGCGCGGCGCGGCTCTGCTGCGCCGCATCCGCCGAGACGCGGCCGAGAAGTTCCGATTGCTGCTGCAGCAGCGAGCGGATCTCGTTGACCTGCATGCCCATGCCGCCGCGCGCGGCATTGAAATGGGTGACTTCCTCGGCAAAGGTCTCGCGCAGTTCTTCGACATAGCGCGCCACTTGCTGGCCCGCCTCGCGCAAGGCGACGATCTCGCGGATGAGCACATCGGCAATGCCCTCGACCTGCGCTCTGGCACCGCTGGCGACGCCGGCGAGGGCGCCGATCTGCGCGCCGACACCATCGCCGGCTTGGCGCAGCGCGTCGGCCGCCTCGCTGGCGGTCGATTGCAGCCGGGTGATGCGCGCCGCCGTCGTATCGCCCATCATGGTTACTTGCGCGCCGACCTCGCCGAAAGCATCGATTGCGCCGCGCAATTGCTTGACGCTTCCTTCGGCCGCGGCGGCGACGCCCTGCTCGAGGCCGTTGATCGCGGCCCGTGCGCGGGCGATGCTCGCCTCGACCGCGTCCGCCATATCCTCGCCGCGGCGCGTCAGGGTTGAGGCCAGTTGCGCCGCGGCCTCGTCGAGGACCTTCACCGCGCCATGAATTTGCTCGGCGCCGCTATCGGCGGCGCGGGTCGCGCTTTGATCGAGCCCGTCGAGCGCGTTGCGCAGCCGCGCGATATTCATTTCCGCCGCGGCGACGACCTCGGTGCTGCGCTGGGTCAAGGCCGCCATCGAATCGGTGACGCCCGCCTGCACGGCCGCGATCGCCTCGCGCAGCCTTGCCGCGGTGCCATCGGCAGCGGCCGCTGCCTGCGTGCCCGCTGCGGCGATGAGCTCGATCTGCGCCCGCATCTGCGCGCCGGCCTCGTCGATATGCGACCCGCCTTGGCGCGCCGCCGAAATGACGGCCTCGGCCTGGCTCGCAAAG
>CAYMNX010000253.1:0-2360 GCA_964391905.1 uncultured Rhizobiaceae bacterium | reverse complement strand
GAGCGGGAGATCGATAAGCCGATACCCATGCCGGTCATCTTCGTGGTGAGGAACGGCTCAAACAGCTTTGCCGCCACTTCTGGCGCCATGCCCGAGCCCGTATCGATGACGCGGACCAGCGCCTCGCCGCAATGATCGGCTGTTTCGATGGTCAATATCCGCGTTGTCGCCTGCGCCATTGCCTCGACCGCGTTGCGCACAAGATTGAGCACCACCTGCTGAATCTGAACCTTGTCGATCATGACCACCGGCACGTCGTGATCGAGGTTGATGTGGGATACGACGCCGGCAGCCTTGGCGCCGACCAAGGCCAAGCCGACCGCCTCTTGCACGACCGTGTTCAAATCCTCGATGTGGCGCTCGGTCTCGCGCGTGCGCACGAATTCGCGCAGACGCCGGATGATCTGGCCGGCACGGTCGGCTTGCGCGACGGCTTTCTCGATCGCTTCCTGGATGCGCGGCGCGACCGGCGTCGGCTGGTTCTGCAAGAGACGGTGGCAGGCCTGCAGGTAATTCACGATCGCCGCCAGAGGCTGATTGAGCTCATGAGCCAAGGTCGATCCCATTTGCCCCATCTCGCTCACCCGTGCGACATGGCTGAGCTCCGACTGCAGCGTCGCCACCTCGCGCTCGGCATTCTTGCGCGAGGTCAGGTCGCGGACGAAGCCGGTAAATATCCGGCGGCCCTCGAGCACCACCTCGCCGACCGAGAGCTCGATCGGGAAGGTCGAGCCGTCCTTGCGCAAGCCGGTCACGACCCGCCCAATGCCGATGATGCGACGCTCGCCGGTGCTGAGATAGTGCTCGAGATAACTGTCATGACGCTCTTGATAAGGCGAAGGCATCAGAATCTTGACGTTCTGGCCAATCGCTTCGGCAGCCGTGTAGCCGAACATGCGCTCGGCCGAGGGGCTAAAGGCTTCGATCGTGCCGCGTTCATCGATCACGACGAGTGCGTCTTGAATGGTTTCGAGCACGGTGCGAAAGCGCGCTTCGCCCTCTTTTCGAGCATGCGCCGCCGCGTCCAGTGCGCGCAAATCCTGGACGATCGAGAGACGATAGAGATCGGTCGTGCGCAAGAGCGATGAGGTCACGCGCACATGGATCGGCGTTCCGTTCTTATGGAGATAGCGTTTGTCGATCGAGTAGCTCGGAATCTGTCCCGTCAGTAACTGGCTGAAAAGGGTCTCGTCTCGCTCGACGTCCTCGGGATGGGTGAGATCGCGATAGTGACGGCGCAAAAGCTCATCCCGCCCATAGCCGACGAGCTCGCAAAAGCTGCGATTGACCTCGACGAGATCGCCCTCGACGGTCACCCATTTGATGCCAAGGCCGGCCGCTTCGAAAAGAAGCCGATAGCGCTCATCACTGCCGCCGCGATCTTGCAAGGGTTTGTCTGCGTCGCTCATCCCGTATACGGCATGTTGTTGCAAAAACTTGCGCTAAATCAAGGTCTCGATGCCCTCGATCGTTACTTTTAGCCTGATAACGGCTAGAACCCCGGGCGATTCGAGCGGTCGCCGCTTTGGGGACGCCAACCAGAGCTGGCTCGTGGAAATGAGGAAAATCGGCATATTCACCCCTCGGCGAAGAAGCGGCCGCCCGGTCCCCGCGGTGATCGGCCGTTGGGCACGATATGGCTGAACCCGCGATGATCTTTATCGTCGAGGATGACGAGGCCGTCCGCGATTCACTAAAGCTCTTGCTTGAGAGTTATCAATGCAATGTCGAGGATTACGGCTCGACGCGCGCGTTTCTTCGCGCCTATCGCCCTGGCAAAAGGCAATGCCTCGTCCTCGACCATCATCTGCCTGGGGAGACCGGTCTTGAATTCCTTGAATCGACCGACGGGGCAAGCCTGCGCCTTCCCATTATATTGATGAGCGGCGGTGGCGATCGCGCCTTGCAGGAACGCGCCGTCAAGGCGGGCGTCGCGGCCTATTTCGACAAGCCGCTCGACAATAACCGCCTATTGGCCGCTATCCTCAAAGCCATCGGAACCGACACGGCAAGCTAGTTGAACGGAGCCCTCGTGCGGCCCTCTATTGCGCCGCGCTCGGCAGATCGATCGGGACGATCTCGGCGCGCAAAGCGGCGAGCGCGGGCTCATCGAGGGTTTCGTGCTCGAGCAGCAAAGCCGCACCGTGGTCGAGGACCTTGCGCTCCTTTGCGAGAATGTCGACCGAATGCGCAAAGACCCGCTCGATGATATGCCGCACGGCCTCGTCAATAGCATGCGCCGTCTCGTCGCTGTAGCGCCGCTCGCTATTCCCCATCCCGTTCGGGACGCTGAGAAAAGCAGGACGCTCGCCCTCATAGGAGACGGGCCCGAGCCTTTCCTCCATGCCGTAGCGCATCAC
>CAYMNX010000252.1:0-2836 GCA_964391905.1 uncultured Rhizobiaceae bacterium | reverse complement strand
GACCGACGATCAGACCAATTTGCGGCTGGTGCGCGATCAGCTCAATGCCGGCACGGCAACCGATCTCGATCTCCAGACCGCCACCGCCCAACTCGCCACCGACCGCACCTTGCTGCCGCCGCTGCGGCAACAGCTGACGGTCGCGCGCCACGCGCTGACGGTTCTCGTCGGCAAGACGCCGGCGAATTGGAGCCCGCCCGATTTCGATCTCGATGCGCTGAACTTGCCCGAGGAGGTGCCGGTAAGCCTGCCCTCGGCTCTGGTGCGGCAGCGTCCCGACATCCTGGTGACCGAAGCGCAGCTTCATGCCGCCTCGGCGGCGGTCGGCATCGCGACCGCGGAGCTTTATCCGAGGATCACGCTCTCGGCCAGCGTGATGCAAGAGTTCCTGAAGCCCCAGAACATCTTTGATCCGGCAAGCAATATCTGGAGCTTCGGCGGCGGCCTCACGGCGCCGCTCTTCCATGGCGGCTCATTGCGGGCGCAAAAGCGCGGCGCCGAAGACGCGTTTCAATCATCGCTTGCAACCTATGAGCAGACCGTGCTCGAAGCCTTCGGCCAGGTTGCCGATCTGCTCGACGCGCTGGGCCATGACGCCGAGCTGCTGGCCGCCGAACAGACCGCCTACCAGGCTGCATCCTCGGCGCTCAACCTGACGCGGACGAGCTTCTCGCTCGGCAATGCGACCTTGCTTCAGGTCCTCGACACCCAGCGCTCGCTGCAGCAGGCGCGGTTGGGCTTGGCTCGCGCCCAGGCGCAGCGCTACCTCGACACCGCGCAGCTCTTCGTCGCTATGGGCGGTGGCTGGTGGGAGCGGAAGCCGGCTCAAACTGCGGCGTCATCTCACTGACGCGACAGGGATAATTTTCTACGCGTTGTCCGCGGCTTAGACAGCACCCGCGCTTGTGGAGCGGTTGCTTTTTTGTCATCTTCAGACGGCGGCGGAAACGGGGATCGCGGACGAATTCGCAGCCTATAAGTGATAAGCTGAACCTACCCGCCATCTCTGGCATTAACCCACGCGGATCGTTGAATGAGAGATGTTCGGATCACCTCGTGGCCGGCTCGGACGCCGTCCTGGCGGCGCGCTGCGTGGATCGTGCTCGCGCTGTTGCTGGCTCTCGGAGCGGCGTGGTGGCTCTACAAGCGCGCGGCGCCGCAGAGCACGACGGCGCGGCCCGGGATCGGTGCGCCGATGCCGGTTGTCGTCGCGCCCGTCGCTCAGGGCGACGTCAACATCACCTTCAATGCGCTCGGAACGGTGACGCCCCTCGCGACCGTGACGGTCCGGACCCAGATCAGCGGCCAGCTCATGCAGATCGCGTTTCAGGAGGGCCAACTCGTCCATCAGGGCGATCTCTTGGCGATCATCGATCCGCGGCCTTACGAGTTTGCGCTCGCGCAAGCGCAGGGTCAGCTGCTCCACGATCAAGCGCTCCTCAAGCAGGCGCAGAACGATCTGGCGCGCTATCGCGTGCTCATCAAGCAGGATTCGATCGCACAACAAACGGTCGACACTCAGGAGCAGCTCGTCCGCCAATATGAGGGCACGGTCCAATCCGATCAAAGCCAGGTCGACACCGCCAAGCTCAACATCGCCTATTGCCATATCGTCGCCCCGGTGACGGGCCGGGTCGGTCTGCGCCAGGTCGATCAAGGCAATTACGTCACGCCCGGCGACGCCAATGGCATCGTCGTCCTGACGGAGATGCAGCCCATCACCGTGATCTTCACGCTGCCCGAGGACAATCTGCCGGCGATCGTCAAGCAGCTGAGCGCCGGCGCGACGCTGCAAGTGACCGCTTACGATCGCAGCAACACGACCGAGCTTGCGACCGGCAAGCTCGTGACCGTCGACAATCAGATCGACACCACGACGGGCACGATCAGGATGCGCGCGCAATTCGACAATTCGGACGGCGTTCTCTTTCCCAATCAATTCGTCAACATCAGGCTTCTCGTCAGCACGCTGCATAATGCGACCGTCGTTCCGGCCGCGGCGGTCCAGCGCGGGGCGCCCGGCACCTTCGTCTATGTGGCGAAGCCCGACGACACCGTCACGGTCCAGCCGGTGAAGCTCGGCCCGGCCGACGGCGACAAGGTGTCGATCGCGGCGGGGCTCTCGGTCGGTCAGGAAGTGGTGGTCGACGGCGCTGACAAGCTGCGCGACAACGCCAAGATCGCGCGTCGCGAGCCGAGCACCAACATCACGCCGCCCGATACGGGCAGCCTGCAAGCGCCGCAGCGCCGCGCCGGGTCTGGCGCGCGCCAGCGCCAATGATCGCCGCGGCGCCGCCCGCGAGCGGATAGGCTCATGAGCCCGTCGCGCCCTTTCATCCTTCGGCCGGTCGCGACCTCGCTTCTCATGGTGGCGGTGCTGCTGGTCGGCGTGGTGGCCTATCAGTTCCTGCCGCTCGCGGCGCTGCCCGAGGTCGACTATCCGACCATCCAGGTGCAGACCTTCTATCCGGGCGCCAGTCCCGATGTCATGACCTCGTCGGTCACGGCACCGCTCGAAGTGCAGTTCGGACAAATGCCGAGCCTCAACGAGATGACCTCGACGAGCTCGGCGGGCGCCTCGGTCATCACACTGCAATTCAGTCTCGATATCAGCCTCGATATCGCCGAGCAGGAGGTCCAGGCGGCGATCAACGCCGCCGGCAATCTGCTGCCCTCGGATCTGCCGGCGCCGCCGGTCTATGCCAAGGTGAACCCGGCCGACGCGCCGATCCTGTCGCTCGCGCTCACCTCCACCTCCATGCCGCTGACCCAGGTCCAGGACCTGGCCGACACGCGCATGGCCCAGAAGATCAGCCAGGTGGCCGGCGTCGGCCTC
>CAYMNX010000251.1:0-7217 GCA_964391905.1 uncultured Rhizobiaceae bacterium | reverse complement strand
GGCTTCGTGGGCCTCTCGCCGCAATGGAGCGATGCAGTCACCAACTTGCTTCAAAGCTCTTCCGCGCGACTTGGGGCGGGGAATCAAGGAGTGTGCTCAGACATACAAGGCGGTTGAAACGTTGACCTCCGCAGCCGTGGCGAGCGCTGCGCAGGGTGTGTCTTTGTCGGACCGACTCTGCCTGCGCGGCGCAGGCGCTGCCGTCGATCATTACCGTCGAAGTGCTAGGTTATGGCGGCGCGGCTTCGTCAACCGATCAGCCGGAGGATCCCGAGAAGCGGCGCTAGGGCTCCGTACTATCGCGAGCCCTCGCCATCACAAAACCGACTTCGTGATCGGCTAAATTCCGATCGTGTCCTGCGAGCTGCTGTCGAGAACGCACATTGGGACGAAGATGGACAGGTCGGACCAGAAGCCCGGAATCGCGACTGTCCCGCACGAGCCGGCCGTCGATGTGGCCCGCAAAGCATTTTTCGGAATGGAATTCGCCTGCCTCTCGCTCGAGCAGGCGGCGCGCCTCATTGTCGATCGTCCGGCCAACGCTTCCTTTGCCTATGTGGTCACGCCCAATGTCGATCATGTCGTCAATGCCCTCGGCGCGCGCCGCGATCTCCTTCCCGTTTATGGCGCCGCGCATCTCTGCCTTTGCGACAGCCGTGTCTTGCAGCTTCTCGCGCGATGCCGGGGCGTTAGGCTCTCCGTCGTCACGGGAAGCGATTTGGTGGCCTATCTGTTCCAGCATATCGTCCGGCCCGATGACGCATTAACCATCATCGGCTGCACGGCGCCAGCTATTCAAAAATTATGCGCGATTTATGGATTGAGCCGCGTCGCGCATTACAACCCCCCGATGAATTTCTGGCAAAGCCCTTCCGAGGTCGATGCTTGCGTCGCCTTCGTCGCCGCGCATCCCGCGCGCTATGTTTTTTTGGCGGTCGGCTCGCCGCAGCAGGAAATCTTGGCCGCGCGAATTGCCGCGCGCGCCGGCGATGCGGTGGGCGTGGGATTGTGCGTCGGTGCGTCGCTCAATTTCTTGGTCGGAGCGGAAAGGCGCGCGCCGCGCTGGATGCAACGATGTTGTCTCGAATGGCTGCACCGATTGCTTGCCGATCCCCGCCGCCTATGGCGGCGCTATTTGCTGCGCTGCCCCCGCATCTTCGCCATGCTGTTGCAGAAGCCCGAAAGCGCTGCGAAGCCAGGCGAATAGGTTGCTTCAAGGCTGTGCCAATCACTCACGAAGAAGGGATGAGTCCCGTGCCGGATTACGGCCGGTTTCCACAAAACTGTCACAGGGATGGGATATAGACATTCGGGAGGTATCCAGAATGGAGACAGCGCGGTTCGCCTAAACGGCGTCCGTCATAGGGTTGCGAGCAAAGTGTCGTGGCGAAGCGCGCGACCTTTGATCACGCGATCTCTTGTGCTCTACGTCTGAGCATGACGGCGCACCGAAGGCGATGGCGGCGTGATACGTCGAGTGTGATCTGGGCAGTATATAACCTGCTTTAGCTGCATAACGGGGAAAGACACCTGGGTGTGAGGCGGGTTTGCAGCGCATAAAGTTTGTGGGGGCGAAGCTTGTTCGACATCGTTTGGCGGCGCAGCGCACGCCAACTTGTCGTGCCGATATTGTTGGGGGTGGTCGGCGCCCTCGCAGGCTGCACGAGTTCTTCCGGTGAAAGACCGGTGGTTACTTTTATATCCAAGGACGAGATCACCGCACCCGCTGCTTCGAGCGCACCGTCGGCCACGGTCATCGGCGTCGATGATGTGTTGGAAGTGACTTATCTCAAGCAGTATCCGAGCAACCAGGAATACCGCTTCGATGTCGGCGATGTTCTCGAATTGCAATTCTACACGCGGACAGAATTACCTCAATCTTACACAGTACAACCGGATGGCCGTATCTATCTTCCCGAGCTCGGCTATCTCACGGTCCGTGGACTGACCGCCGGGGAAATCGAAGCACAGATTCGCAAGGGCTATGCCCGGACGCGGCTCGCCGGGCCGGTCAACGTCGTCGCCCGAACGACCGACGCCAAGGTCAACGAGATGATCACCACGCTTTCCCGATCATCGGCCGGACCCACGCGCTCGGTGCGCGTGCTGCCCGACGGCACCATAACGCTTCCTTTGCTGGATCTTGTCCATGTTGGAGGACGCACTCTTGCGGATGTGCAAGAAGATGTGAACGCGCGCTACGCTCGCGAATTCAACAATCTTCATGTCTCGATCGAGTTGCGTGAGGAAAACTCGCGGCGCTTCGGCGTGATGGGAGAAGTCAACGCGCCTGGGATTTTCCCATTTATCGGCCAGACGACGCTGATGGAAGCGTTGAGCCGGGCAGGCGGCCTCAGGGATACCGCCAAGACCTATAACATCCTGATCTTCCGCCCGCGCGCGAAAGGGGTCGAAGTCACCGAGATCGATACTGGCTCGGACGCGGCCGCAGTCAGCATGTTGGCGAATTGGAAAGTTGAACCAAGCGACACGGTTTACGTACCGAAATCGACGATCGCCAACATCGATCAGTTTATCAGGCAGTACATCCGCGACGCGCTGCCTATTCCGGCGAGCGGCTATATTGGCACCAGCACAGTCCTTCAATAATCGGCCTGCCGGCGATGATCCCGGCGCCGCGACCGCAATGAGGCCGTCGCTCGTTCGCATCCTCCAGCTCTTGTTCCGGCGGCGCTGGGTCGTGCTGAACGTCTGGGTGACGACGATCATCGTGGTCGCGCTCGCAAGTTATGTCTTGTCGCCAGTCTATGTCGCTTCCGCGAAATTTCTGGTGATACCGGGCAATGAGCAATTGCCGATCTTTACCCTCAGCAGCACGGTCGCCGATCGGGTTGGATCGCCGTCGCTGCAAGCCGGAGACATCCTGTCCGAAATCGAATTGGTGCAGAGCCGTCCGATTCTCGAGCGCGTCGTCGACCGGCTCGGGTTGGATCGTCCCGCGCCACCCAATGCCGTGTCGGCTGCCGATCATGGCTTTACCGGTTGGATCAAAGATCAGATGACGGGAGTGAATGCCGCCATCGCGGACCTCCTGATCGACCTCGATCTCGTTACGGTTCCGGACAGCCGCAGCGCGGCGATCGGCAGCCTCTTGAGTCGGCTCAAGGTTCAACCCGTGCGTTTGAGCAATGTATTCACGGTCGAGTATACTGGGAGCGATCCGACGGTGGCCGCAACCGTGGTCAACACACTTGCCGAGGAATATCTGGGTTACCGCCGCGACGTATACAAGCCAGTTGGCATCGTCGAGCATTTCCAGCAGAAGCTCGATCAACAAAAGGCCGATCTCAAAGCGGCAGAGGAGCGCCTGCGCGAATACCAAGACAAGTATGATATCGCCAATCTCGAAGTCGAGACGGAGACGACGATCCGGTTACTCGACGAGGCGAAGAAGAACGGGGCGTTCAACCGCCTCGTCGATCAATATGCGAGTCGCTTGGCGACCTTGCGGGCGGCGGCACCCGTGATTCGCGATCTCCGTTTCGAAGTCGCCAATAACCAGGCGCTCTACGAACGCTATCTGCAGAAATACGACGAGGTCAGCAGCAACGCCGAATTGGCCGATGCGAAATTCGCGAATGTTCGGCTCATCGAGCCTGCGGGCGTCAATCCGGCGCCAATATTCCCGCACCGCCTTTTGAACATCATCCTTGCCGTGATCTTGGGCGCGCTCGGCGGCATCGGCCTTGCGTTCGCGATGAATTTTTTCTCCAACAAGCTCAACACGGTGGAAGAAGTCGAAACGGTTGGCGTCGCGGTGCTTGGCAGCGTACCGCGTCTGGCGCGGCGGCAGCGCCGCGACCTCGCCAACGCTGCTTGCGGCAGCGAAGCCTTCTCTTTGCTCGCCGACCAAGTGCTCGACACCGGTACCTGCGGAATCGTCTTGAGCGGGCCGAGTTCCAATGTCGGCTGCACGACCGTGAGCGTCGGGCTTGCCCTCGCGATCGCCAAGCGCAGAGAGGGGCGATTGCTGCTCGTCGAGGCGGACAATAAGCGACCGCGGCTGCGTCAGTTGTTGCAAACGAGCGACCCGCAAGTCGCGGTTTCCGCCGAAGATGGGCGTGGCTACCTGCAGCTCATACGGCCGACCCGCTACGCGAATGTCGATGTTCTCATGGTCGACGAAGAGGCTGCGTGCTCACTTGAAGCGACGGCGATGAGAACGCTGCTCGACGTGCAGTACGATTTTGTGGTTGTCGATGCACCGCCTCTCTTCATATCGCCGGCAGCTTTCGCCTTGGCCAAGGGAATGGAAGGGTGGGGAATGATCCTCATCATCGAGGCAGGGCGAACGAGTGCGCAGGTCGCGCATCGCTGTGTCGAATTGATTGGCCGCCGCGGTATCGCTCTTTTTGGTGCGATTCTCAACAAGCGCGAAGACAGCCTGCCGGATTTCCTCTATCGCCGCCTTTGAGAAGAACCTTGCTTGCAACATCTCGCCCTTTCGGCCGACCTCGACTTGGTTTCGCACGGCGCGCGGGCAAGACCGCCCTGCGATATGGGCTGGCCCCTCTTTTGTATCGGGCGGGCATTACCGCCGCGCTGCGCTCGTTGCGACGGTCCTGTGTTCGTCGTCCCGGGCTTTTAATCCTGGTCTATCACCGCGTTCGGAACGAAAGCGAAACCGCACCGCCGCGATATTTGTCGGAAACGTTGGCGGTCTCGCGCGCCAATTTCGACAGCCAGATGGCCTACCTCTCGCGCCATTACACCGTCCTGTCGCTCGAAGCGGCGCTGTCCTGCCTTGATCGCGAGAGCTTGCCACCCGATGACGTCGTCGCCATTACGTTTGATGACGGCTATCGCGACAACCTCACCGAGGCTCTTCCATCGCTGGTCCGCCACGGGCTGCCGGGAACTATTTTCGTTGCGACCGACCATATCGGCACCGGTGCTCTGACCTGGTTTGACCGGCTCATGCCGCTCCTCGCCGAACTCGACTTGCCAAGATTTCGGACGCTGGCGGGCAATAATGCGAGACCCGAGATCGATGCGCTGCTCGACGAATATCTTGCCGCGCCGCCCTCGCAACGCGGCATGCTCATCAACCTTCTGAGCGAGGCGTTGAAGCAGGTTCCCGAGCAGGACAAGCAGGAACTTCTGTCGGCGCTCGCGGCGAGCGCGCGGCGGGAGGCCTCCGCGGCGCCGGCTTGCAACCCGAACGATCGGCTCATGCTCGATTGGGCAGAGCTGCGCAGCATGACGAAAGCCGATATCGCCATCGGCTCCCATTCCTGCTCTCATCCGATACTGTCGCGCATTCCACGCGACAGCCTCGAACACGAACTCGCGGACTCGAAGCGGGCTGTGGAAAGCAATCTGGAATTGCCCTGCACGCTTTTCGCCTATCCCAATGGCCGTCCCGGCGATTTTCCGGATGACATCGGAAAGCTGCTGGCAAAGCAGGGCTATGTCGCGGCCTTCACCACGGTTCCCGGCGTCAATCGTGCGACGACCGATCGAATGAGGTTACGGCGGGTGCCGATTGGAAACTACCCGCCGTCACTGTTCGGGCTGGTGCTCGAATTCTGGCTGCTATTGGAGCTCGGAACGCCGTGATGGGGACTGGGCGCTCCATAATTTTTCCGCACGGCATTGCGCTTCTGGCCGCGCTGCTGATGAGCGAAGCCCTGCTCATGGCGCTTACAAGATTCGGTCCGATCCAGGGCGCAATCGCCGCGCTCGTCCTTCCCTTGCCAGTTGCGGCTATCGCGGTGCCGGATAAGGCCCGCAAGCTGCTTTGGCTCACCATTCTGGCCGTGCCGATTCTCATCTTCAATGTCCCGCCGCGTCGCTTAGGCCTGACGGTCGGCGACGTCTTGATCGGCGCAAGCGCCCTAGTCGTGGCGGTCGAGAAGGCTCTTGCGACGGATCGTTCGTGGAAATGGCAAGGAACGATCTTTACCGGCCCGCTTTTCGCTCTACTTCTGGCCGCACTTATTTCAGTCCTGGCCAGCGCGGATTCACAATTGGCGATCTCGGACATTTTCGAGAATGTGCGCTATTTGCTGTTCTATTTAGTCTTCATGAGCCTCGTCAGATCCGTCGACGATTTTAAATGGGCCTGCCACTTGCTTCTGGCAGGCTGCGTCCCAAGTGTTCTTCTCGGTCTCGCGCAATATTTCCTTGGTGTTGGTTTGGAGATCTCCGATGGGGCGCTGCCGAATACGTCATTTGTGGCGGAAGGCGTGGACGTCGTGCGGATCTACGGGACTTTCCGAGAGTCTCTGGCTTTCGCTCAATACCTGCTCGTACCGCTGTGCCTTGCGATTGGGCTGCTTTCCTATTCTCGTCGGGTGATCATGTCCATCATGCTGGTGGGCTTCGTCGGATTGGGCATCATTGCTCTCGCTCTTTCACTGAGCCGCGGCGCCTCGGCGGATTTTGTGATCGTGCTGATCTTATTCTTTTGGCTACGTGTACCAAAGGGTGTGCTTTCTTATATCGCGGTCTGGCCCGCTGTCACGGTCGTTGCGGTCATCGGGTATTGGGACGTGCTTCAATCCCTGGTGCCGGAAAGCGTGGCCGCCCGTTTGGCTGGACTTGGCGACGATTATTACGTCGGCAGGGGGTATGTATGGCAGGCCGCCCTCGCCATCACCGCCGATCATCCCATCTTCGGCATCGGGCCGCGTAACCTCTATCATGTCTTGCCGAACTATGCGCCGACAATCCTCGCCGATCCGGTTTGGCGCGACAGTATGGAAGTTACTTCGCCGCTCGCCGGCTTCACCGGCTATACCTCCCGCTTTCACGTCGACAACTTCTATTTGACGCTTCTTCCCGAGATCGGCGTGGTGGGCATGATCCCGCTCGCGCTTCTGGTCTTTCGCGCAATTGCGCAAGCTTGTCGCAACTACCGCGGGGCGCCGGCCGATCTCAAGCCCTATGCTCTCGGCGTCATGGGCGCGCTGGTCGCGTTGCTGCTCAATATGGCGACGACCTACGGATATTCCGACATACGCCTCGCACTGCTTATATGGCTGTTGCTCGCCATGACCGTTGTGCTCCAGCGTTTGGTCGAAGTGCATGCTGCAGCGTAAAATGGCCGTCAATGCCGGTGTGCAGCTGGCGGCGAAAGCCGCGCTACTGCTTCTCTCGATGCTGACCTTTGCGCTGCTAACGCGACATCTCGGGCCCGAAAAATACGGCCGATACAGTGTGGTTCTCAGCGTTGTCGGTATGGCGGGCATCGT
>CAYMNX010000250.1:0-2516 GCA_964391905.1 uncultured Rhizobiaceae bacterium | reverse complement strand
GCACCGCGACCTTCAGCCGGGCCACGCGCTCTCCGTATGCAGCAGGACTGTCCCCTCATTGCCGGGCGGTCGCTTGACGATGCGGCCGATCTCGGTGACGCGCTCGCCCGTGGCTTCGAGCGCGGTCGTCACCGAAGCGATGGCCGCTGGCGTGACAATCGCCACCATGCCGATGCCGCAATTGAAGGTGCGCGCCATCTCATGGCGTGCGATCGGCGCCGTCTCGGCGAGCCAGCGGAAGACCGGCGGCAGCGTCCAGCGCCGCGCGTCGATCTCGGCGGCCAGATGGCCGGGCAGCACGCGCGGAATATTGTCGATGAGTCCGCCGCCGGTAATATGCGCGAAGGCGCCGACGCCGCCCGCCTTCATCGCCGCGCGGCACGCTCTGACGTAAAGCCGTGTCGGCGCCAGCAGCGCCGCGGCGAGGCTGGTCGAGGGCGCGAAGGGCGCGGGCGCGGCATAGTCGAGCCCGGCGCGCTCGACGACGCGGCGCACCAGCGAGAAACCGTTGGAATGAAGCCCGCTCGAGGCGAGCCCCAAGACGACATCGCCTTCCTTGATGGTGCTCCCGTCGAGCGCCTGGCCGCGCTCGACCGCGCCGACGGCGAAGCCGGCGAGATCGTAATCGCCCGATGCATACATGCCCGGCATCTCGGCGGTCTCGCCGCCGACGAGCGCGCAGCCGACCTCTTTGCAGGCCTCGGCGATACCGGCGATGATGACCCGCGCCTTTTCAACCTCGAGCTTGCCGGTCGCGAAATAGTCGAGAAAGAACAGCGGCTCGGCGCCTTGGACGACGAGATCGTTGACGCACATCGCGACGAGATCGATGCCGATCGTCGCATGGCGGTCGGTCGCGATCGCGATCTTGAGCTTGGTGCCGACGCCATCGGTTGTCGAAAGAAGAATTGGGTCGCGATAGCCCGCGGCCTTCAGGTCGAAAAGCGCCGCAAAGCCGCCGAGCCCGGCATCGCAACCGGGCCGCGCCGTGGCCTTGGCGAGGGGCTTGATCGCATCGACGAGCGCTTCGCCGGCGTCGATATCGACCCCCGCCGCGCGATAACTTTGCTGCGTCACCGTACCGCCTGGGCTGCGCAATCGAGCAGGATGCCGGCGAGCGCGTCCGGCAGGTCGAGCATCACATTGTGGCCGCACGGAACCTCGTAATAGCGCCAGCGCTCCTTGCCGCGCACCTTCTCCGCAAATTGGCCAAAAGGTCCTTGATGCCCTCCGGCGCGGATATAGGTGAGATGCGGAATCTTCTCCCAGGCGCCGGTGATCGTCGCCTTCTGCTCCATCGTGCCGAGCGGCTGGTCGACGGCGCGGCGGTCGAGCCGCGCGACATCCTCGGGATTGGCGACGCGGAAATAGTTGCCGGAAAGGCGCTTGACGCGCCAGCCATCGCCGTCTCTGCGCGCCTCTTCGCGCATGCTTTGCGCGCGCTCCGGCGGCTGCAAGTCGAGCAGCGACGCGCCCGGCGTCGGTATGAACGCATCGAGATAGATGAGCGACTTGATGCGATCATGGACGCGATCGGCGGCGCCCCCAACCACCATTCCACCATAGGAATGGCCGCAGAGCAGAATTCCGTCGAGCTCGTGGTGCTCGATCACGCCGATCACATCGGCGATATGCGTCTCGAGATTGATCTCGGGCCCCGCGAGATGCGCGCGCTCGCCGAGGCCGGTGAGCGACGGCGTATAGACGCGGTGTCCGGCGGCGCGCAGCCGGTCGGCGACGCGCTCCCACACCCAGCTGCCTTGCCAGGCGCCATGGACGAGCACCATGGGAATTCGCGGTACGCTCATTGGAAGTTCATTCGCATGAGCTTCTCGGCGTTGCTCGTGGTGATGGCGTCGCGTGTCTTCTTGTCGAAGTCGCGCGCCTCGATTGCATCGGTATGGAGCTTGATCGGGCCGAACGGCGCATCCGACGCGAACACCATATGATCGGTGCCGAAGAATTTGAGCGCACAATCAAGACCCAGCGAATTGCCGAAGAGCGCGGTGTCCGCATAGAAATCGTGGAAGTAGTCCATGAACGGGCGCTTCAAGGATTTGAGTACGCCGCTGTAATCCTCTTCCTTGGTGCGGCCGCCGAGGCTCGCAAGCCCGTTCTCGATGCGCTTGTCGTAGAAAGGAATCATCCCGCCGCCGTGATGGGTGATGATCTTGATCTTGGGATGGCGGTCGAAGAGGCCGGTCAGAACGAGCCGCGCCATCGCCACGGAGGTCTCGTAGGGCCAGCCGAAGCACCACCACATCTCATAGCGCGAGAATTTCTCGGTCGTGTAGTCGGGGAAGTCGGCGGTGCGGGTGGGATGGAGCCAGATCGGCAGGTCGTATTCCGCCGCGAGCGCAAAGAGCGGCTCGTACTCGGCGGCATCGATCGGCTTGCCGTTGACATTGGTGAAAAGCTGGATGCCTTTCGCGCCGAGCTGGCCCAGCGCGCGCCGCGCCTCGACGACCGAGGGCTCGACCTCGTGCATCGGCAGCGCCGCGACGAAGGCGGGAAAG
>CAYMNX010000249.1:0-1988 GCA_964391905.1 uncultured Rhizobiaceae bacterium | reverse complement strand
AGCACCTTGGCGTAGTTGATCGCGGCGGCGCGGGCGAGCAACTCGTCCGAGCCGAGGCGTGCCTCGGCCGCGGCGATGCGCGCAACGGCGTCACGATAGCGCCGGGCAAGGCGGCGGTTCTGGTACGTCGTCAAATGTTGGGCGCGGTGCTCGATGATCTGGGCTGTGCTCATTTCGCCGAGCGCGAGGGTGGGGTTGCGCTTTTCGAGCAATGAGCCGACGCGGTCGGGGAAAGCGGCGACAAAGCGCCCCAACCGGAAGGCATCGAGGTTGAGCGGCACGGCGACGCCGTTCAATTCGATCGCGCGGCGCAGTGCGGCTTCCGAAACCGGTAGCCAGCCGAGCTGATAGGCGCAGCCGACCAGCATCAGGTTCGACGCGATCGTGTCGCCGAAGAGATGCGCGGCGAGGCGATGGAAGTCGAGTTCGCGCGGGCCGGACTGCGCGGCGCGTCTGATGATCGAGAGCGTGGCGCTCGGGCGGAAGTCGAAATCGCGGTCGCGGACGAAATCGGCGACGGGCGTCACATGCGTGTCGATCACGGCGCGGGTGCGCGCCGTGGAGATGAGCTGCCGGCCTTCCTTCGAGGCGGCCACGACCATGTCGGCGGCGAGCAAGAGATCGGTGGCGCCCGCGGGGATGCGCTGCGCCGCGATATCGGTGGCGCGGCGTGCGAGGCGAATATGGCTGATGACGGCGCCGCCCTTCTGCGCAAGACCCGTGATGTCGAGCACTTGTGCGCCGATCCCGTCGATATGCGCCGCCATGCCGATGATATGGCCGACGGTCAGAACGCCGGTGCCGCCGACGCCGGTGACGGCGATGTTGTAAGGCGCTGCGTCGGGCAAAGCGATGGTCGAAGGGACCGGCATCGGTATGTCCGGCAAGGTCGCGGCCGCGCGCTTCTTCGGTACGGCGCCGGCGACGGTGACGAAAGAGGGGCAGAAGCCCTTGAGGCAAGAGAGATCGGAATTGCATGCCGATTGATTGACGAGGCGCTTGCGGCCGAATTCCGTCTCCAAGGGTTCGATCGCGATGCAATTGCTCTGATCGGAGCAATCGCCGCAGCCTTCGCAGACGGCGGGGTTGATATAGGCGCGCTCTTCGGCGGGCGGCGCCTTGCCGCGGGCGCGCTTGCGGCGCAGCTCGGTCGCGCAGGTCTGGTCATAGATGATGACCGTGCAGCCCGGTGTTTGACGCAGCTCTTCCATGGCGCGGTCGATCGCGTCGCGATGCTGGATGGTCGCGTTTTGCGGCAGGGCGATACGGGCGTAGCGCTCCGGCTCCTTGGTCAAAAGCCGGATGACCCGAACGCCTTCATCGGCGAGCTGATGCGCGAGCTGCGGCACGGTGAGCTTGCCGTCGATTTGCTGGCCGCCCGTCATCGCGACAGCCTCGTTGTAGAGCAGCTTGTAGGTGATGTTGGCGCCGGAGGCGATCGCCTGCCGAATGGCGAGAATGCCGCTGTGGAAATAGGTGCCGTCGCCGAGATTGGCGAAGACATGCTTCTCCTCGGTGAAAGGCGCGATCCCCATCCAGGGAACGCCTTCGCCGCCCATCTGGGTGAAGGTCTCGGTGCGCTTGTCGGTCCATTGCGCCATGAAATGGCAACCGATACCGGCAAGCGCGCGGCTCCCCTCCGGCACATGGGTCGAGCTGTTATGGGGACAGCCGGGGCAATAATGCGGCAGGCGCGAGGTCGGCGGCTGGTAGGCACCGAGCCGTGCCGCGCGGCCGCGGATCGTCGCGGCGCGCGCCTCGAGCGCCGCGCGAATATCCGCCGGCATCTCGATGCGCTGGAGCCGTGCCATCAGGACTTCGGCAATGAGCTCGGCCGAGAGCTCATGCGCGAGCGGCAGGCAGGGCGCGTCCTTCTCGTCGAACTTGCCGACGATGCGCGGCCGCACATCGCTGTGCCAGTTGAAGAGATGCTGCTTGATCTGGTTCTCGACGATCTCGCGCCGCTCTTCGACGATGAGGATTTCCTG
>CAYMNX010000248.1:0-2581 GCA_964391905.1 uncultured Rhizobiaceae bacterium | reverse complement strand
AACACCGTATTGCCGACTTGCGTGAGCGAGGCTTGCACCGTGGGGTGAAGATGAAAGCGAATGGCGAAGCTCTGGCCGGCGCGACCGGTCAGCCGGTCCTCGCCGCGCAGATCCTCGCCGTCGGCGGCGAGGAAAAGCTGGCGCGCATGGGTGAGGCCGAGCCTCTTTCTATAGCCGTCATGGCTCGCCGCAACCCATTGCGCGCCGGCATCCTCGGCGCGCATCGAGGTCACCTCCTCCGGGCCGGTGGCGACGCCGCCATCGGGGCGGAACTCCATGGCGCTGGTATCGGCGACGACCAGCGTCGAATGCGCCGCGGTCGCGCGCAGCGCCCTGCGCCATTCGGCCGAGGGGCCGTGATAGGCGCCGCAATTGACGATCAGCCGGTCGCGGCCATAGGAGAGCTCGAAGGCGAGCGGACCCGCATGCGCGGCGCGATCGAGCCCCGCGGGCGGCGGCTTACCGCAATCGAACAGCACGAGCGAATGGCCGGCGCGCAGCCGCTCGAAACCCGCGTGCGGCGCGGTCGAGGGCGCGCGGCCTTTGGCATCGGCGCGCGCCAGCACGCGGTCGATGAGCCCCGCCTCGCCTTCATTGGCGCCGTTGAAGAGAGCGAGGCCGCCATCGCCATGACGGAAAAAGCGCAGCATCGGTGCGGCGCGGTCGATCGCCTGCTGCAAGGCCCCCGGGATCTCGTTCTGCGACGCGATGAGCGCGGCGCGCGCATCGATGAGATAGCGCAGCGCTTCCAGCTGCGCTGCGGGGTTACGCGTCGCGTGGCCGCCATCGGGAAGAAGCTGCGTCTCGGCCTCGCGCGACAGGCGCAGCAAGGCGCGGGCAAGGGCGCGATCCTGGCCTTGCGCGGCCAAGGCCGCGATCAGGCCGCGCAAGGCCGCAAGCCGCGGCAAGCCGGGCTCTTCGCGATGAGCGGTGCGGATAAGATGGCGCGTCTGCCGGGCGACGCCATGGAGCAGCGCGCGCCGCAGCACCTCGTCGCTCGCCAGCTGGTTGAAATGCTCGATCCAGGAAAAGAGCCGGTTGCCGGTAACGTCGGCGCGCCAGGCGAGGCGATCATAGATATCGAAACGCTGGAGCCAGTCCCCGGTCCAGTGGCGCGCGGCCTGCCACGCCGCATCGTTGCCGAGCGTCGCCAAATCGCCGAGCCACTGAAATCCGTGCAGCCTCGCACGCCATTCCTCGCTGACATCCGCCTGCCACGGCGGCGATGGCGCTCGCAGCGATTCGTTCTCGAAGCGGAACTCGTTATCGAGCAGCGCCTGACCCTTCGCCGAATTCCCGGGCCAGGGATCGAGCTCGAGGCTGATCGCGCGCGGCGTGCGGCCGATGAGGGTGAGGTGATAGAGCGCTGAGCCGTGATAGAGCGCACGCAGCTCCTGACGCACGAGTCTCACCCGTTGCCCTGCGACGCACCTTCGCCGCGAAGGCGGCGGATGTTGCTGGCATAAGCGCTCGCGCCGCCGGCGAAACTCGCGGTTCCGGCGACGAGGACATCGGCGCCTGCGGCGACTGCTTTGCGCGCCGTCTCCGCGTTGATGCCGCCATCGATTTCAAGATCGATCGTCCGCCCTGCGTGATCGATTTTCGCGCGCAGCAGCTTGAGCTTCACCAGCGCTTCGGGAATGAAGCTCTGGCCGCCGAAGCCGGGATTGACGCTCATCACCAGCACGAGGTCGATATCGTCGAGAAGAAAATCAATCGCATCGACCGGCGTCGCCGGGTTGAGCGCCACGCCCGCCTTTTTACCGTGCGATTTGATGAGCTGAATCGTGCGATGGAGATGCGGTCCG
Source organism: uncultured Rhizobiaceae bacterium (assembly GCA_964391905.1). Taxonomy (GTDB): domain Bacteria; phylum Pseudomonadota; class Alphaproteobacteria; order ATCC43930; family CGMCC-115725; genus CAIKMD01. The sequence goes on along the minus strand of CAYMNX010000248.1, from coordinate 773 downwards.
GCCTCGGGATGGACGGTAATGATGTCGGCGCCGGCGGCGGCGAAATCGGCGATATAGGGATCGACCGGCGCGATCATCAAATGGACATCGAAAGGCAAGGCGGAACAGGGACGCAGCGCCTTCACCACCTGAGGCCCAATGGTGAGGTTGGGCACGAAATGCCCGTCCATCACATCGACATGGATATAGTCGGCGCCGGCCGCGGTCATGGCGCGGACTTCTTCCCCCAATTTCGAGAAGTCGGCCGAGAGAATCGACGGCGCGATGCGGAGCTTTTGCTGCATAAGGCTTGGTAACAGGGATGCCCCGCCGCCGCAAGGCGGGCCGTGCCCGGGATGTCGCGAGAGACGCGACGAAAGGACCGGCCTATCTGAGGCTCTGCAGATAGGCGACGACGTCCTCGACGTCGCCCGGATTCTGAAGCCCGGCAAAGAGCATGCGATTGCCTTTCACCTTGGCCTGCGGATTGGCGATATAAGCCTTCAGATTGGCCTCGTCCCAGACGAAGCCGGCCTGCTTCATCGCGTCGGAATAGCGAAAATCGTCGAGGCCGCCGGCCTTGCGGCCATAGACGCCCTTGAGGCTTGGACCCAACGCGCCGGGCCGGTCCGTATGGCAGACCGCGCATCGCTTGAACACCGTTTCGCCATGCGCGCTGTCGCCGGCTGCGGCGGGCGCGATGCTTGCGGCGCCGGCGAAGAGGCCGATGACCGCGAAAATGCTGCGAAATCGATTGGATTCGGTCACGTTAGTTCATCCCCGGCGGTAAGTCG
>CAYMNX010000247.1:0-9506 GCA_964391905.1 uncultured Rhizobiaceae bacterium | reverse complement strand
GCGGTCGGCGTCACGGTCGCCAGCATGGGAAAGATCCAGAAGAACCGCGCCGACAGCTCCTGGCTGACGGTGCGCCTGAGCCTCGGGTCGAGCCGCCGCAGGATCGGGCCCAGCAGGAATCCCATGAAGAGATCGATGCCGGTCCAAGCAAGGCCGAAAAACACATGCACCCAATTGAGGAGCCATAGCGCCGCCGCGGACGGCAGGAATTTCTCGTCATTGACGGTGACGTAGAGGAGCGCGATGCCGGCGATGAAGATCCAGGAAAACTTCCAGCGGATCAGCGGCGGCAGAGGCTCGCCTTGGGGATGGGTGATCGTGGTCACGGCAGGAGAAGGCTAAGTCTCGCCGCCGGACCCGACAAGCGAATTCCGCTGCGGCTGATACAGAGAAGTCACAGACGACGCCTATGCTCGCGGCAGCTTCGTGCTACGCTCTCCCCATCGTCGGCTTTGCCTTGAGCGCCGACGGCTGACAGATCAGCTCGGTTTCTGCAACGATAAGGCGGCAAGAAGGAACCGCTCGCGCTGCCGCTCGAATATCGAGACACGGGAGCGTGCCATGCCCTTCGATCCCATTCGACGAGATGATGAGCTCAATTCGCTCATGGAAGAAGTGGAGCACAACGCGTCTCGATACGTCAGCGCTGCGATGGCGTTCAGCGCCCGGACACGGGCGCTGGTCGCGGAATCGCGAGAAGCGATCGAGCGCAGCAAGGCCCTTATGGCACGGCGTGATCGCTACACGATTTGAGGCGCCGGAACGGGGTCGGGGTTAGCCGGGTCGTTGGCCGATACGGCGAAGCCTGTGGCGGCACTCCTGCATCATATCGGCGATTACATGCAGCGCCCGTTCGTCGGTCACGAAGGGCAGCAGCGCCTCGAGGCGGCGCATGCGATAGCGAATCCAATCGGGCTCGCTCATCTCCTCTGGCTGCGGGAGGGTCTGAAGATGTTCCGACGGTTCAAATGACTGATCCAACGGCATCGGCGGCGTTCCTGAAAGGCGTTTCCAAGGTTACTAACACCGACGCAGGGAAAAGGTGCCCGTGGCCATGTCCGCCGCCTCTGAGGGGGCGCCTCGGGCGCAGTCAGCAGCGGCTGGCGTGGCGCTGCCACGGCGCGTAAGCTTATCGGCTACGCGCTGCCAAGGAATTGGTGCCAGGATGGTGAGCGAATGAAGCGCAAGGTCGACATCTGGCGAACCGCGAGCGCGCTCGTCTCCGAGCACGGGGCCGATGCGAGCTTTGCCGCGGCGCTGCGTGCCGCCGCGCTGTTGGCGCAATATGACGTCGACGGACATCTCTTGTGGAAGCGTATCACCAAGGCGGTCCGGGAGCTGCAGCGCGAGAAGCCGCGCGACGGTGAGTGGCTGAACTGAAGCGCGAGACGCGCTTCTCCGCCGCTCGACAAGCCTAGCGGCTCCCGCTATGTCTTTGCCATTGGGGAGTAGCGTCCGCTTCGGTGCGGGCTCGTGTCAACACACTCGCGCTCACGGCGCGTGGCACGATCGGCAGAACGCAGTTCCTGCTTCGCGAGACCAGTACGCACCCGGCGCCGTTCCGGCCGGTATCGGGGCGGCGTGCTGTCTCCCGGCCCGGTAGGGACTCGTTACGATGAGCCTCGTCGCCATTATTGTCCTCGCGTTCAGCATGTCGGCGGACGCCTTTGCCGCGGCGCTTACCAAGGGAACGTTGCTCGAGCGCCCGCGGCTCTCCGAAGCGCTGCGCAGCGGCATCATCTTCGGCGGCGTCGAAGCGGTGACGCCCGTCATCGGCTGGGCGGCAGGCGTTGCCGCCAGCGCCTTCATCGCCGCGATCGATCACTGGATCGCCTTCGGGCTCCTCGGCGCGATCGGCGGGAAGATGATCTGGGAAGCGCCGCGGCGTTCTGCCGGCGCCCCGAAGATGAAGCGGAACAATTTCTGGCAGCTCTTCGTCACCGCGGTGGGAACGAGCATGGACGCGATGGTCGTCGGCGTTACGCTGGCGTTCCTCGACGCCGACATCGCCGTCGTCGCGGCTGCCATCGGTTGCGCGACTTTCCTCATGACGACGACCGGCGTGATGATCGGTCAGGTCGTCGGTGCGAAGCTTGGGAGAGTCGCGGAGGCGCTCGGCGGCGTCGGGCTCATCACCATCGGGACGCTGATCCTCATCGAGCACACGCTGCTCGCGTCGGCGCGCGGTCCCGACTATTTCCTCTCGCATCTCTAGGGGCGCGGGCGGGGGAGGGGTGTCGCCTGCACCCGGCGCTACGCCACCGACAATCGGCGCCGACGGCACACTGACCGCTATCCTCATCCGTCGCACGGGCGATGAAAAAAATCGCGCCCGCATGTCACATCGTGCTGCCGCAATCGTCATGTCTGCATGAACCATCGATGCGACAAGGAGTGGTCATGCCTGACAAGATCCTGATCATCGGCAGCGGCTTTGCCGGCTTCTGGGCGGCGGTTGCGGCCAAGCGCGTCGCCGGCGCGCGGGCCGACGTGGCCCTGGTGTCGCGCGAGCCAATGCTCGAAATCCGGCCGCGGCTCTACGAGGCGAGGCCCGAGGCGCTCGCCGTCAACCTGCTGCCGCATCTGCGCAAGGTCGATGTCGGCTTCGTGCGCGGCGAGGCAATTGGACTCGACATCGCGGCCAAAGCCGTGACGCTCGCCGCCGGCGACCGCCTTGGCTATCACCGCTTGGTCGTCGCGACCGGTAGCCGCATGCGCCGGCCGCCGGTGCCGGGCGCCGAGAAGACGTTTTCGGTTGACACCCAGGCAGAGGCGATCGCCTTCGATCGGCGTCTTAGCGAGATCGCTCGTGACGTCGTGGCACCAACCATCGCCGTCGTCGGCGCCGGCTTCACCGGCATCGAGCTGGCGCTTGAGCTGCGCGACCGGCTCAAGGCGCATGACGCCGATGTTGCGGCCGAGCGAGCGCGTATCGTTCTGATCGACCGGGCCGAGACGATCGGGCCGGAGCTCGGGGCTGGGCCGCGGCCGGCGATCATGGCAGCGCTGGCGGCCGCCGCTGTCGAGCTGCGTCTCGGCGCCACCGTGCGAGGCTTGGCAGCGGACCATGTCAGCTTCGCCGGCGGCAGCGTTCTCGCGGCCGACGCCGTGGTGCTGGCGACCGGCATGGCCGCCGCGCCTTTCGCGGCCCAGATCCCCGGCGCGCGCGATGCGCTCGGCCGGGTCGTCGTCGATACAAGCTTGAGGGCGCCCGCCGCGCCCGAAATCTTCGTGGCCGGCGATGCCGCGGCGGCCGATACCGGCGATGGGCACCGGGCGCTGCAATCCTGCCAGCATGCGGGACAGCTCGGCCGCGTCGCCGGCGAGAACGCGGCGCGCGACCTGCTCGGCCTGCCGCTCATGCCCTACGAGCAACTGCGTTACGTCACCTGTCTCGACCTCGGCCGCTCCGGCGCGATCTTCACCCAAGGCTGGGAGCGGCGGATCGAGAAGAGCGGCAGCGCGGGCAAGGCGATGAAGCGGCTGATCAACACGCAACTCATCTATCCGCCGGCCAATGGCACGGCCGAAGCATTGCTCGCGAGCTCGAGCATCGACCTCGACGAAAGGGTTGCCCGTATTGCCACGTGAGCTGCCACGCGAAGGCGCGCCGGGTCCGAACCTCGATCACGCCAAGACGACAAGGGTCGGTTTGAGGGTCACGGGCCGGGACAGGTTGTAGAAATTGGGCGAGGTCGCCATCACTGCCTCGTGGATCTCGGCGAACTGTTCCTTGGTGCCGCTCCCCTTGATGCGGACGACGTAGCTCAGCTTCTCGTAGCCCGGCGGCACGGAGGGATCGATGCCGAGGAAGCCACGTAGGTCGATTTCCCCATCGGTCTCGATCTCCAGGCTTTCGAGGCTGATCCCGCGCACGGCGCACTGCGCCACATAGCCCACCGTTATGCAGGCGTTGAGCGCCGCCAACAGATGCTCTTGCGGATTGGCGAACCGGTTCGACCCGCCCAGCTCGCTCGGCTCGTCGATATCGATCGAGAATTGACGAGAAACCTGTTGGCCGCCAATGCCGAAGCCATCGACACGCGCACGGCTGCGCGTTTGCCCCTGCCAGGTCGTGGTGACGCGCCAGGTCGTCTTGCCGTTCACGGCGTCCCGCTTGACGTTGTCGATCAGGGCGAAGAGATCGTCGACGTTGATGCCGTTGACGATCTTGGGCTCGGCGGTCTTGGTTTTCATAAGCATGAAAAATCTCCTTTCTTGAATGTGACGAGAGTTCAGGCGGATTAGTGGAGCCGGGCGAGCGCGGCCCGAATACGCTGGCCCTGGTCTTCGGTGATGAGGCCGGAAAGCACCTCCCCGAAATGCGGGTGTTGGGCGCCCGAATGGATGTATTGCCAGCGATAGGCTTTGAGGAACGCGGCTTCGACGGCCCGGGCTTCGTCCTCGTCGATGGCGCGGCCGCACCGCGTTCGAATACCTAGCTTATGACGAGAGTGTTGGTGTAGCGTGTTGACGGCTCTTGCCGGCCGCCGTTTGAAGCCCGGGTGTACCCGAATTCTCCCGCTTCGTAGGTTGCTGAAACACACGAATGCGTCATTGCGAGGAGGCCGAAGGCCGAGGTGGCAATCCAGAAACACGCAAGTTTCTCGCGGGCTCTCGGGATCGCCACGGCCGCTTCGCGGCCTCGCGACGACGATGGAGAGACTTTTTCAACAACCCTGCGAAATCGTTTGTTTTCCACACAAGAGGGGTCAGCATGAAGCGTAAAAGCAAGCCGATGATTGCGATCGCCGCGGCCGCGCTCGCCGTTCTCGGAAGCGCGGCCGTTGATGCGCAGGACAACAACAAATACGCGCTGAAAACGCCGAGCGGGATCGCGTTCTCCGACTTCAAGGGATACGAGGACTGGGCGGTCGTCTCTTCCGCCCGGACTGACGAAGTGCTCAAGGTGATCGTCGCCAATCCGGTCATGATCGAGGCGTTCAAGGCCGGCGTTCCGGGCAACGGCCATGCTTTCCCGGATGGCGCCAAGATCGTGAAGCTGCAATGGAAGCCGAAGAAGAGCACGGAGGCCCCCTTCGCCGTGGACGTGCCGGACGTTTTCACGCAGGCTTTCGTGATGGAACGGGACAGCAAGAGATTTCCGAACAGCGGCGGATGGGGATACGCGCTGTTCAATTACGAAGCGCCATCCGACAAGTTCACGGCCGATTCCAGCCCGTCCGATTGCGGCTATTCGTGCCACGTGGCCGTGAAGGCGAAGGACTCGATCTTCCACCCGTATCAGAAGCGTTGAGCCGCGCCGCCCTCGCTCTAAACCGCGACCTGGTGTTTTAGCGGTTTAAGCGAGCCGCGATGACGCCTGTCGTGTACGGTAGCGTACCGACAGCGGGGGTGGCCTCCTCTAGCTTCAAAAAAAGAAATTCCGAGGGCGGCCTGCGATGTCCGAAATCCTGATCGTCGACGATGACCCCGATGTGCTGAGCATCGTGCACGATATGCTCGAACTCGCCGGCTTGGCCGCGATGACGGCGACCAATATTGCCGACGCCAAACAGCTTTTGCTGGACGGGCGGCGCGTGCGCCTCGCCATTATGGATCTGCTGATACCCCCCGACCATGGGCTCGACGGATTGGGGCTCGCAAAATTCGCGCGGGATAGGGGCGTAAAGGTCCTGGTCATCACCGGAGCGATTGACCGCGATGAGAGGTTGGAAGCGGCTCGATTTTTCTTCATTCGAAAGCCGTTCAGCTCGGAGGACTTGATCAGCGCGGTGCGGATGATGCTTCCGCAACCGAGCTAACGGCGGAGCAAATCGAAGAAAGCGTCGCGAACGATCCGATAGCAATCGCATGCGGCTTCCTCGAGTCCGCCGCGATCGACAATCGTTATCACGCCGCGGCTATACCGTATGAGGCCGGCCGTTTGCAGCGTGCGGCAGACGACCGTCACGCTGGCGCGCCGCACGCCAAGCATTTCAGCGAGAAATTCCTGCGTCAGATCGAAGGTTTCGTTGTGGGCGCGGTCTTCGGTCATGAGCAGCCAACGTGCGCATCGCTCTTCGATCGAATGGAGACTGTTGCAAGCGACGGATTGCTGAAGCTGAACGATGAACGCGCGCACGTACCGCAACATGACGTCCCGGCATTCGTGGTCCGCTTCCATCGTCGTCCGGAGACGTTCGATCCGTATCCTATATCCTTCGCCGCTTACCTGAACGATCCCCGTATTTGTGATGGTTTCGGCGCCGAGCAGCGCCTCGACGCAAGCCATTCCTTCCGGGCCGATCGTGGCGATTTCCGCGACATTCCGGTCGGTGATCAGTTTTGAGATGAGCGAAATGACCCCGGAGGCCGGGAAGTAGGCGTAATGCTGCCCTTCCCCTTCCTCGAGAAGTCGGACTTCGTGCCTCAGCTCGACCGGCTCGGGGGCAAGCTTCTCGAGGCAGGAGCTTGGGAGCAGTCGGAGCAGCTCGTTATCGGATGGTCTTAACGACCGCATGGGCGTCGTGGACACCTCTGCGAAACCCAAATTGCCGTGAATGGTTCCGGTTCGGCCCCTCGACGTGTCTCTCGTGCGGCGATCCTTGGTCAATCCCGATTCCCGCGTCCAGATAGAAGGTAAGATCGTTTATTGCGTTTTTGCTCGCGACGCCGAAAAAACGCGCCGAGGGTACGGTAGAGGACGGTCGCGCCCCCAAAAAACCGCTAGCTTGACAATCGCTTTGGAGCGCTCCGAGGCAACGTGGCCATCTTCATCTCGGAAACCAGCAGCGATGCCGCGTGCAAAAATCCGGGAGCTGGCCGACTTTTGGTCCGCTCGCACGGGGCGAGAAAGCGGAAGAAATTGCCCGCCGTCGCGCGGCTCCGTTGCAAGCGCTTCGGCGAGGCGCCATGGGCCGGAACACGGCTCGCCGTCGCAGCTGAGGTCGCAGCTCGTCCGGAAGGTCCGGTGATGCGCGGCGCCGATCGCACGCTGTTTGTATGTCGGAATGGAACCTCGATCAAAGGCCCTCGTTCTCGTGCATGTCTTTTTAAGATGTATTTAGTTATCCAATGAGGAAATCATGGCGAACACGGAAGAGACCAGCAAGGAAACCAACAACACCCGTTCCGCGGGACGCGCCTTTCACGCGATCATGTTCGGCGGCGTCGAAGGATGCCTCTATTGTGCATTCGCGGCGCAACAAGAACTTCTCTGGCTTGGCGCTAATCTGATCCAGCGTCAGATGAATGCCGGAAAGAAAATCGGCAGCTTGCGCGATACGCGAGAGATGGCGATCGTCTGGAACGATTTGGCGCAGGAAACGGCGCAAGACGTTGCGGCGGCGACCGGACGATTGCTCGAATATGGGTCTAATACCGGATCGAGAGTCGCCGCGAATGCCGAGCGAGGCTACGCCGACCTCATGCGCAGTTTCCGGGGCGGGATCGAGACCTCGACCGAGCACGCTTCCGAGGCCACGGCGTCAGCCGCCGCGACGGTCAAGCGCGCCGCCGAAAGGATGTCGCGGCCATCGATGAAGAAGCGCTAGGAAAGCTAGAGGCGCGGCCGCGATTGCGGCGAGCTTCGATGCTCGCGACGAACTCGGGCCGCTCGGAACGACGTACGCTTCTGTCGCAAAGCATACGAAAGCATAAAGGGTGTAGCGATCGAGGCTGCCTCCGCCGATCACGGGACGCTGTCGAGCTCATGCTCTCGCCGCGATCTGAGCGGTTGGCTTGTCGTCGGCGACGGTCTGGCGGAACGTTTACTTCGGAGCCGAACCCGAGCAGCGCGCGCAGTGCCTCGGTCTTCTCGATCAGCAATCTGCTCTGCGCGACGCTCCATTGCCTGCTTCGTATCGCCTCTTCGAGTTGAAGGATCGCTCTTCTCGGGTTCGTTCCAATTCTTCGAGCGCCGGAGAGGCGGTCGCCGTCGACGTCGCGCTTGAACCCTTGCTCACGCGTCGCGCGCGGCTCCACAGCTCGTATCCGGCATATTCCTCGGAACAGGCGGCGGCGACAACGCCGGCGCTCTTGATGTTTCGGAAGGTGCTGAATGCTTAAAGAATAGCACAGCAATGTCACAGAAAGCGAGGCTCAAATCCGCGCCCTCGATCACGCTACGCGATTGCCCGCGGCGGGCAGCGGGGGCGTAAGGTGGAACGAAGCATGCTGTTTGCGCGATGATGCATCATGGACGCCCCCGAACTCATGCAACGTGCCAGGAGCTTCCGGTCGAAGGCCATCGAGATGCGTCGCCGCGCTGATCGCGCGTCGCCGCTGACGCAAGACGCTTTGCTGGATCTCGCGCGCACTTATGACGGCCTTGCGAGCGAAGCCGAGCAACTCGCGAGGACGATTGTCGAGGTGAGGGAGAAAATTCACGGCATCCGGCGCTGATCTCGTACCATATGGGCGCAGACGACGTCCGCGCCCATAAAGCGGACCGGTCCGCGGCAGGCTCTCAAGCGCTCTTGTCACCCTCACCTGTCTTCACGCTCCGCCGGTACTCGCGAGGATCGACGTTGTAGGCTTTGCGGAACGCTCGCACGAAGCTCGAGCGGCTCTCATATCCCGCGTTATGAGCCACGACATCGATCGGCGTTGTCGTCGTCGTCAGATCGAGCGCGGCCTGCCGCATCCTGAGGTCGCGAAGAATGACCATGGGCGACCGGCCGAAGATCTCGGAGAAGCGGGCCATGAAGGCCGAACGGCTCAAGCTTGCGCGGGAGGCGAGGCTCTGGACGGTGTGGGCAGCGCCGGGACGGGCGACCATGTCGGCGAATGCGCGCGTGATCCGGCGGTCGGCAAGGATGGAGAAGCGGTCCGTCCAGCGCTGCGATGATTTCAGCGAGCGCCGCGCCAAGGCGATGATGACTTGTTTCAAAAGCGAGGCCGTCATCGCTCCCATGCCGACCTCTTGCGACCAGAGCTCATTCATGGCCTCGCGGAGCTTACCGTCAAGCTTGTCCGACGGTTCGAATTGCTCGACGACCGGTTCGCGCAGGTCGCGAAAGAGACCAACCGACTGGCCGAAGGACGCATTGAAGAAGCCGCAAATTTGCACGACCTCGGGCTTTTCGTTCGGAACAGCGACGCGCAAGAGGCCTTCTTCGTTGCGCTTCCAACAATCGCGGCTGATCGGGCGGATGGCACCGTCGCCGCCGTCGACCTCGATCGAAAAGGGCGTATTCGGGGGAACGATGATGAGGAGGTGCGGCATCAACGGCATGCTCGGGCCGCCATTGATCGATATACGTCCCGAACCCTTGAGGTTGTAGTGGATCGCGGGCACATCGATCATTCCCATCTCGGCCCGGTGGCCGCGCGGAACGAGGATCTCCGTCAATGCCACGACGTCGATCTCGAGCGCCCGCATGAGGTTGTCGAGGTCGGCGGCGGAGGGCTTCGAGGCGGAGGCGCCGATCATCGAATCGGTCCGCTCCCCCTGTCTGCTTCCGGCCCGCGATTTGGCCGTGTTTTGCATAGCGACCTGCCTACAAGATCATCCCGTGAATCCATGCGGCGAATCATGCCTTCATCCCTTGAGCTGGATTTAA